>JANYBU010000053.1 GCA_025360665.1 Nitrospira sp. | reverse complement strand
ACATAATAGTTCTTATCAGACGTAAGCGAGTTTTCAATTATGTCCCTCGAACTGCTTGGTCGTATCCAACAAGAACTGTCGATCAGCGGCAGCGCGATCTATGAAACCGTCCTTGGGCTTGCCGAACGTGCCAACCGCAAGGTCCAAGTCCTCCGTTTGCACAGCCAGGAGTCGAGCTTGCTGAGCCAGATCGAACAGGTTCACGGCGAACTCGGACGTGAGATTGCCGCGCTCTGTTCCAGACGCCCACCATTCAGCCATGAGTCAACCCTGCCATCCGATCAATTGGAACATGTCCTCGGTCAGGCCGGCGACCGTATTCAACAGCTTAAACGGACGCTGCTCAGCGTCGACAGCCATATCCGCGAGCTCAAGCTAGAGACGATCCACCACGAGCTCTTGACCCTGCAGCAGGACCTGAGTCTTCGCGCGGCGGCCATCGAACGGTTCCCTGTCGTCCAGGGATCACCGGTCATTGGGAGGACACTCGCTGAGGTGGCGCTGCCTGCGTCGGTTCGTCTCGTCACAGTCCTTCGTGGACCATTTCTCGTGCCGCCCGACGATGCCCTCGTGCTCCGCGTCGACGATGTCCTGGTCATGATAGGGCTGCAGGCAGATCTCGCGCAGGTTGCCTCAGAGTTCACCCAAGTTCGAAATGCCAAGCCAGCGTGAGTCGTGAGCGAGACAAGCGCGAAGAGCGAGACTTGCGAGGCTTGCGAGAAAAGCAGGACGGGTGATAAGGACGACGGTTCGAGGTCCGAAGTTCGAGGTTTTCGGAACTTCGAACTCAAAACTTTGAGTCGCGCCTGTCGCGCACGTCTTGCTTGTCGCGCGCCACTCCGCCTTCTATGATGTACAATCCCGTAAGGGGGTACAGGATGCGCATGCTACAAATCCTCATCAGCCTTGCGTTATTGGCCTGGCTCGATATCCACTCGGCCGCCGCCTCTGAGTCTGTCGTATCAAAATCCAGCGACTCGCCGGGCTTGCGCCTACTGGAAGAGATTCAAACCGTCATCACCGATCTGGCCGAATCGGCAAAGCCTTCCGTCGTGAATCTCATTCCCCTGTCCGGACCAGGACGGGGGCGTGAACTGCCTCAAGAGCGGGTTCCCAATGCCTCAGGATCAGGGTCCGGTGTCATCATCGACCCTGACGGACACATCGTCACGAACAACCATGTCATCGGCGACGCGACGGAAGTTGAGGTCCGCTTTTCCGATAAGACCAAGCTGATTGCGCAGGTCATCGGTAAGGATCTGGATACAGACTTAGCTGTCCTCAAGGTGACTGCCGACCATCCTCTCCCGAGCGCGAGATTCGGGGATTCGTCGGCCGTGCGCGTCGGCCAATGGGTGCTGGCCGTGGGGAATCCCTTCGGACTCGATCGGACGGTCACGCTCGGCGTCGTCAGCGGGATCGGCCGGGAGAACATCAATCTCTCGCGCTATGAAAATTTCATTCAGACGGACGCGTCGATCAATCCCGGCAACTCGGGCGGCCCGCTCTTTAATCTGCGCGGCGAAATCATCGGCATCAATACCGCCATCATTAACTTCGCCCAAGGGATCGGTTTTGCGATTCCCTCCAACATGGCCAAGCAAGTGATTGAGCAATTGCTGACGCAGGGGCGGGTGACGCGAGGCTGGCTGGGCGTCGGCATCCAACCGCTCACGGTGGAGTTGGCACGCAAGTTTGGTGTTAACGAAGGCGAAGGGGTGCTGGTCAACGAAGTCTTCGAGAAGGACCCGGCTGCGGCAGCCGGCATAAAACCTGGCGACATCCTGACCCGTATCGACGGCACCGTGATCGACACGCCGAACCGGCTTTCTCGCATCGTGGCGGGATTGCTCCCGGGCGCCACGGCTAAGGTTGAGATCGTCCGCGATCAGCAGCGCCTGGTGCTGGACGTCGCCCTCATCGAACGCCGCGACCACGCCGTGACCACCTCCCTTCCCCAGACACGCACTGAAGTCAAGCTTGGCCTCGATGTGCAAGATCTGACGTCGGGCCTCGCTGATAAATTTAAGCTGCGGGAAAGCCGGGGCGTGCTCATCACCAAAGTGGAGTCCGGCAGCCTTGCCCAATCGGAAGGCCTTCACGAGGGAGATCTCATCAAGGAAGTGAACCGTGTCGATGTGGGATCGGTCGGAGAATTCAGCAGCGCGGTCTCCAAGGTCCGACACGGCGAAACCGTCCTGCTCCGCGTGCTGAGAGAAAGCCGCGCATTCTATGTGGTGCTCAAATCGACCGACCCCTAGCCCGGTCTGTCTGGTTTCTCTGGTCTATCTGGTTTGTTTTGTTTAACCAAACAAACCAATAAACCAAATAACGGTCTTCTTATGCTGGCGGACTTTTTCAGCATCCTGCTAATCGATCAATGCGCCGCCGCATGAGTCTCCACCTTGTGAGTCTCAATGATTCGAACCGCAAGCTCGCGCGGCACTTCGTCATACCGCGCGAATTCCATCGCATAACTGCCACGTCCTGCCGTGAGCGAGTTCAGCATCGTGGCGTACGTGAGCAGCTCCGCCATTGGGACAAGGGCCGTGATCTGCTCCGTCTGGTCTTTCGCCTCCACGTGGAGAATCCGCCCTCGGCGCGCATTCAAGTCCCCGATCACGTTTCCGATATGATCCGCCGGCGCCTCAACCTCCACTGTCATCAGCGGCTCTAATAAGACGGGATGGGCCGCCTCCAACGCCTTCTTGAATCCCATCGACGCGGCGATCTTAAATGCCATCTCAGATGAATCCACCGCATGGTACGACCCATCGTACACGGCCACCCGGCAATCGACGACAGGAAACCCCGCAAGGCTCCCGTAGTGCATGGCTTCGACCACCCCTTTCTCCACCGCCGGAATAAAATTGCGTGGAATGGCCCCGCCTACCACCTTGCTCTCAAACTTAAACCCCTCCCCGCGCGGCAGAGGCGCAAGCTCCAACCAGCAATCACCATACTGGCCATGCCCGCCGGTTTGCTTCTTATGTTTCCCTTGCGCCTGGGCCGTCGTGCGAATGGTCTCCCTGTAGGGAATTTTCGGCATATGAAGTGTCACTTCCGCACCGTATTTGCGGCGCAACTTTTCGAGTGCAAGGTCAATGTGCAACTGGCCCATCCCGCTTAAGACCATTTCCTTCGTGTCGGCATGTCGTGAAAATTCGAGCGTCGGATCTTCTTCGATCAACTTATGCAGCCCGAGACTGACTTTCTCGATATCGGCGTTGGACTTCGGTTCGATCGCAAAGGACAGCACGGGCCGAGGAAGCACCGTCCTTGGATAACAGATGAGAGTGTGTTCGTCACAGAGCGTGTCTCCGGTTTGTGCATCCTTGAGTTTCCCGATTGCCACGATCTCTCCTGCTCCGACCGAAGGCACGACCGTGTGCTTCTTCCCCAACACCCTGTACAGATGTCCGATTTTCTCTTTGCTGCCCCGAGAACTATTGAAGACCGTCGAGTCTGTGTGAAGGACCCCCGACAAGACCCGCAGATAGGACAGTCGTCCGACAAACGGGTCTATCAGCGTCTTGAAAATGATCCCTGAAAATGGGTCCTTTTGAACGGCACGGCGACTCACCGCTTCGCCTGTATCTGGATGCAGGCCTTGCAGCGGGGCTCTCGACGCCCGATCCATCGGCGATGGCAGAAAATCTACGATCGCATTAAGGAGCGGAACGATGCCAATATTCTTGATAGCCGAACCGCTGTAGAGCGGGACAATCGTGCCGGCCTGGACGCCAAGGCGAAGTCCATTAATCAGGTCCTCCTGCGTTAACTCCCCCGCAGCGAGATACTGTTCCAGTAATCGATCCTCACGCTCGGCCGCCGCCTCCTGAATGCGCTTCCGTGCGTCCCCCACCACCGCCCGCTCATTCTCAGGTATCATCAGGTGCTGAAACGTGGGGATCTGCGTGCTCGAAGTGATGACGCTCTCTCGAAGGAGATCCAGCACCCCCTCAAGTTGGGTGCCACTGCAAAAGGGCAACGACATCGGCAATGGCATGATCCCAAGATCGCGTTGACACATCGTGACAATCCCGCCGAGGGAAACACCGTCTTTATCCAATTCGTTGAGGAACAGAAGACAGGGCAAGCCGAGTGCTGTGACGCGAGACCAGACTCTGATGAGTTCGTTCCGGATCCCCGACGAGGCACCCACCACCAGGATCACGGCGTCTACCGCTCGCAATGCCATGACCGGCTCCCCGAGCAGGTTCAGCGCGCCGGGGGGATCAACGAGATTGATGGTGGTGTGATTCCAGGAACAACGGAGGAGACTGGTACTGACGGAGCTGCGACGGTGCAATTCTTCCAGCTCGAAGTCCGAGACGGTCGTGCCTTGCGCAATCGACCCGAGGTGGGGAACAGCGCCGGTGGCAAAGAGCATGGCCTCAGCCAGCGAGGTCTTTCCGGCACCGGCACTGGAGATTAGGACAACATTTCTGAGTGACTCCCTGCCTAGCTCGCTCATGGGACCCTCCTCAAGATAACCAGAAGACGGTCTTAATCTTCCGGAGATGAAATGGCCTGCTTACATCGCTGCAACTCCCCCTTCGCTCACGCGTCGGCACCATGGTTTGTCAGCCAGCCTTGATCGGCAAAACTGACATAGCGTCCATCGCCGATGACAAGATGGTCAAGGACCCGAATGCCCAGTATCTCCCCTGCCGACACCAATCGTGCCGTCAGGACACGATCTTCCTGGCTCGGCGTCGGATCACCACTGGGATGGTTGTGCAAGAAGATCACTGCCGCCGCGGATTCTTTTACCGCGAGGGTGAAGACTTCGCGTGGATGGACGATGCTGAGCGTCAAGCTGCCTTCCGATACCGTCGCGTCACGCATGATGGCATGCTTGGCATCCAGTAAAATGACTTTGAAGATTTCGTGACGCAGGTCACGCAAGGTCGGATGATAATGGGTAAAGAGATCGCCACTGGATGTGATTTTCGTTCCTTTGGTCAGCGGACCAGCAAGAGCACGCTTCCCCAACTCAAGGGCCGCCTTCAGTTGGGCCGCTTTAGCCTCCCCCACACCTGGAACAGCGCAGAGTTCTTCGATACCGCATTGTGCAAGTCCGGCCACACCCCCGAGTCGATCCAGAATATCCATTCCGACTTGCACAGCTGAAGATCCCTGACGACCAACCCGAAGGAGAATAGCCAGGAGTTGGGCATTGGTGAGCGTCTGTGGGCCCTGAGTCAGCAGTCGTTCGCGCGGCCGTTCTGTTTCAGGCCATTGCGCGATGCCTTGTCCTCCTTTCTTGCTGGCCATTCATCCTCCCCGCACAAAAAATGACACTCTGGACGTTTTTGTACTAGTAATAGCCCCCTCGGTGACCACTTGGTAACAAATACGTATCCTCTAAACTGTTGAAATTACGTATAGCACCAAATTGGTGCAGTAATTGCTTTGGAAAGCCTGCAGCAGTACACAGCATACCCTGGGAGGACTCAATGGAATGTCCGAAGTGTAAAGGCCTCATGATGCTCGAGCGGTTCTCTGATTTCTTCTTAATTTTCTACGCCTGGAAATGCATCAACTGCGGCGCGATCATCGATCGCACCATTTCAAATAATCGGCAGAAGAGCTTGGCCGCTCGCAATCCACAGACAGTGGCGACCCCCTAGACCAATTTCGATTCGTCTATATACTGGTCGACCCTCTTGATCGCCCCGGATGGTTGACATCGCAGCACTGATGCGCCGTCACTCACGCCTTACGCCTCCAGATCACCAGGCGGCATTATAGCCACCGGCTCAAAGCTCGTCAAAATACTTCCATTTATTTCGCCTCACTCTTCCTGGCTGCCACGCCGGCTCCGCACCAGAATTACACACCTCGCTCCAGTAGTACTCATCTTGACCCCTTCAAAAACGCTATGTTAGAGTCAGGCGCTCTCGAAATGTCTCTCACCTAAATTATGCGTGTCATTGCCGGATCTCACCGAGGTCGACGCTTGAGTGGGCCAGAAGGGACTGCACTCCGTCCCACATCAGACAAGGTTCGGGAGGCCCTTTTTTCGATTCTCGGGACCCAGGTGTCAGGAGGTCGCTTTCTTGATTTGTACGCAGGCACGGGAGCCGTCGGGATTGAAGCGTTAAGTCGTGGGGCATCAGCCGTCACTTTTGTCGAGTCAGACCCCAAGGCCGTGCAGCTATTACAGAAAAATCTACGGACCTGTCAATTGCTTGACCGAGCACAGGTTCGTGTGGGACATGCAGCCGCCTTCCTCGAACGGAAAGACTGGTGGGGTGGCCCCTACGACGTACTCTTTGCGGATCCGCCGTATACCGCGATGGATGAGTTAGACATCCTGATCCATGCCTGGAGGCCCGGGTTGTTGTCGGAGAATGCCGCCGTGATCATTGAACAAGACTCGCGCACCGAATTGCCTGCATCGATCGACCATGCCGCACTTGTGCGCCGATACGTGTATGGCGATACGGCACTGTATCTGTATGGTGTGTCCACCTCAGAGTCGACCGCATCATGAAAATTGGCATCTATCCAGGAACCTTCGACCCCATTACCCACGGGCACACCGACATCATCACTCGAAGCTTGCGGGTGTTTGATAAAGTGGTTGTCGCCATCGCGCCAAACCCAGCCAAGCATCCGCTCTTCAGCCTGACCGAGCGGCTGGAGATGATCCGGATCGTGATGAAGGAGATGAAACAGGTCGAAGTGACCCACTTCGACGGCCTGCTTGTGGACTATGTTCAGCGATACGGTGCACATGCAATCATCCGTGGCTTGCGCGCGATCTCGGACTTTGAACATGAATTCCAGATGGCTCTTATCAATCGCAAAATCGCCAAACAGGTTGAAACCGTGTTCCTGATGACCAGCGAAGAGTATTCCTATTTATCGTCAACCATCATTAAAGACGTGGCCACCCACGGCGGAGCGCTCACGGAGTTTCTGCATCCCGAGGTCGCGCGCCAACTGCAGGAACGGATCAGGAGTTTAAAAACATGAAGCTTGCTGCACGAGCGGGGCGAATTGTCCCTTCCCCCACATTGGCCATGGCCGCAACCGCAAAGGCGATGGCAGCACGTGGAATCGACGTCGTCGATTTCTCGTCGGGAGAACCAGACTTTGATACACCCGAGCCGGTGAAAGCCGCCGCAGAAGCCGCAATTCGTGCGGGGTTTACGAAATACACGCCCTCATCAGGCATCGATGAACTGCGCCAAACGATTATCGACAAGCTTCAAGCGGAGCAAGGGCTTCGGTACGAGAAGTCTCAAGTGGTGGTCTCGTGTGGCGCCAAACATTCGCTCTACAACCTTGCCGAAGCACTCCTTGAAGCGGGTGACGAAGTTATCATTCCCGTTCCCTATTGGGTCTCTTATGCCGACCAAATCCTGCTGAACGACGCCACGCCGGTGTTCTTGCCGACTCGTGAAGAGGATGGGTACGCCATTGATGCCCATGAATTGGAACGGCTCATCACCACACGCACCAAGGCGATTATCGTCAATAGCCCCGGCAACCCAACGGGAGCGACCTACGATCGGGCGACGCTCGAACGCCTTGCTGAGCTGGCTCTCCGTCGGGATCTCCTTCTGATTTCAGACGAGATATATGAAAAAATCCTCTACGACGGAGCGACACACACGAGCATTGCCTCATTAGGACCGGAGGTCGCCGCCCGTACCGTCGTGATCAACGGTGTCTCCAAAGCTTATGCGATGACCGGCTGGCGGATCGGCTACGCGGCTGGCCCAAAAGACCTGTTGACCGCCATGGCGAACATTCAAAGTCAGAGTACATCCAACCCCTGTTCCATTTCACAAAAGGCTGCCGTGGTGGCCTTGCGTGAAGGCGGTGTGTTCATAGAAAAGATGGTGACAGAGTTCGATCGGCGACGGCGCGTCATGGTCGCGCGCCTGAATGCGATGCCAGGCGTTCGCTGCCGGATGCCTACCGGAGCATTTTATGCGTTCCCCAATATGAGTGGGCTGCTTGGACGGCAAAGCCCAAGCGGAACAATCGCCACTCCGACCGACCTCGCGAACTACCTGTTGCAAGCATTCAAGGTTGCCGTCGTTCCAGGTGAGCCGTTTGGGAGTACCCAACATATTCGACTGTCGTATGCGACCAGCATGGAGACGATTGTCCGGGGAATGGATCGCCTCGACGCGGCATTCAAGCAGCTCACCTAGCAGGCTTCTGGTCTATCTGGTTGGTCTGGTCTATCTGGTTTGTTTTGTTGCTTGACCAAGAGAAGCCAAACAAACTAAATAAACCAAATAAACGAGACAGACCAAATGAGCAAGATGGGCTGGCGGACTGTTTCAGCATCCTGCGAAAGAGGGTTCCCTCATCATGAGGGCCCCATCAGCGGAGTAACATCAGATTTTTTTTAGTAGGAGGAAACGAATCGTGCCAATCTACGAGTACCAATGTGAAGGCTGCGCGGATAGGTTTGAAGTCAAGCAAAGTATGAAGGATGACCCCCTCACCATCTGCCCGCGATGCGGGAAACGCGTACAGCGACTTATTTCATCGCCAGCCATCATGTTCAAAGGCAGCGGGTGGTACGTGACAGACTACTCCGACAAAATGAAACCTTCCTCAGGCAGTGAAGCACCCGCGCCCACGACTGGGGAGAAGAAAGAAGCATCGCCAAGCACGTCCGACCAGACGGCGCCTACGGCTTCCTCAACTCCGGCTTCTCCCCCCGCGTCCGCGCCGGCAAGCACCCCGTCGAGCACGCCTTCAACTGCCTCAAACACAACGACGACCACGCCATCGTCTTCCACCACCAAATAGACAGCAGCGACGAGGCGCGCTAGCGCGTGCCGGTGGCTTTGGCCGGTGCTTTCTTCTTGGTCGGGGCCTTCTTCTTGGCCGAAACCTTCTGCGTGACCTTTGCGGAGGGCTTAACTGTGCCTGCCTTCGGCGTTGCGGCTTTCGCCGACTTTGCCAGCCGCTCCTGTGCGGCCCCCAGACTATTTTGCAAGCTGTTCATCATGGATGACTTATCGCGATTTGCCCGTGAGAGATCATCCACTTGCGCCTGCAGATCGTCTTTCACCTTCGAAATGGAGGCGAGTTGATTCTGTAGCTGGGTCTTTTCCATAGTCGCACTCTGCAGCTCGGAGCGGAGTTGTTCTATTTGTGTTTGGAGTGCCGGTGGCCAGTAATCGCACCCGGACAGCCCTACCGAGAGGAGCGTTATGGCGGCCACCGCAACAAGGTTCCGTACCCTCACTTCTTGAGTCATCGGCATTCTCCTTCCAGTGTGAACGATACAATCGACTTCACCGACTATCTGCGTCGAGATGCAGGCCGTGAGCGGCCAACTGCACCGCGATGGCACCTCGTTCGATCGCTCCATCGCGAATGATTCGGATCGGGCCCCGTACGTCGATGACGGTGGACGGTCGCCCGCCGGGAGTCGGTCCAGCATCAATGATCAAATCGATCATGTCGCCAAGACCGTGCTGGACCTCTTCGGCCGTGCTGGGCGGCTGTAGGCCTTCACGATTCGCACTGGTGCCGGTCACCGGCCCGACTCGGCGCAAGAGATCAACCAGCGGCTGCCAGGCACTGAGACGAATGCCGACAGAACCGGTTCCTGCAGTCACCGCATCGGTGAGTCCAACCCCTGCGGGGAAGACGATCGTGAGAGGCCCGGGCCAGAAGGCGTTCATCAATACGGTGGCCGCTGGGGGGATACTTCGAACGAGCGGCTCCAACTGAGGCCTTTCCCCGATCAGAACGAGAATCGGTTTTCCCTCCGATCGGCCTTTGACCTGCCACAATCTGGCGAGCGCCTGTTCGTCGAATGGGGCCACGGCAAGCCCGTAGAAACTTTCCGTCGGCAAGGCGATAAGCCCGCTCTCTTCGAGCACGTGGCGCATCCGGCCAGCAAGCACCGTGACGGTGGAAGCCGAGTAGCACTCGATCGTTGCCATGGCAGGAACCATCAGTCCCATGCTGCGTTACACGTGACGTGCGAACGCACGATGCGCAATATCCGTTCGATATTGAGAACCTTCAAATAATATCGACCGGGTCACGCGATAGGCTTCCGCTTGCGCGTCTGCCAGGGTCTTTCCGCGTCCCGTAATTCCCAGCACCCGACCCCCGGCCGTCACCACCTCGGTACCTTTTCGTTCCGTCCCTGCATGAAACACCACGGCCCTCTCATCGGTCATGGTCGGCAACCCGTGAATCGCGAGGCCAGTCTGGTAGGCACCGGGATAGCCTCCCGACGTCATGACAACACAGACCGCAGTCTCATCATGCCAGTGCACGGAGAGCTGATCGAGTCGATGTTCAACCACAGCCTCCATCACCTCCAACAAATCGGTCTTGAGCAACGGGAGCACGACTTGCGTTTCCGGATCCCCCATCCGGGCATTGAACTCCAAGACGTACGGCGTGCCTTTCACAATCATGAGCCCGGTGTACAAAACTCCCTGAAATGGACAGCCCATGCGAGACAAAGCTTCGACGGCGGGGTACAGGACCTGCCGGGTAACCTGCTCGCGCAACGCCATGGTGCCGAGCGGCGCAGGACAATAGGCTCCCATGCCCCCGGTATTGGGCCCCGTATCGCCATCTCCAACTCGCTTATGATCTTGCGCCGGCAGCATCGGTACCACCGTCCGGCCATCCGTGAAGGCCATGATGGTCAGTTCCTCACCGTCAAGAAACTGTTCGATCAGCACGCGCTGACCGGCCTGACCAAATACCGCATGCTCCATCGAATCGCGGACGGCCTGTGTCGCCTCCTCACGGGTCGTCGCAACCACCACACCCTTTCCCTGCGCCAATCCATCCGCCTTCACCACCACGGGAAGCTCATGCTGATCGAGATAGGCTAAGGCTGAAGCAACCCGATCGAAACTTTGCGCCTTTGCCGTGAGAATCTTCGCGCTGGCCATGATCTCTTTGGAAAAAGTTTTGCTGGCTTCGATGCGTGCGGCACCCTTCGTCGGTCCAAATATTTTGAGCTTGGATTTGCGAAATTCGTCGACAATGCCCAACGCAAGCGGGGCTTCCGGCCCTACGACCGTCAGATCAATCTGCTCCGACTCCACGAATGTTTTCAGCCCGGTAATGTCGTCGGCTTTGACCGGCACGCAGGTCGCGAGCGATTCGATCCCTGCATTGCCGGGCGCGCAGTAGAGCGTAGGCTTGCGGGGACTTTGCGCGAGCTTCCACACCATAGCGTGCTCGCGTCCACCACTGCCAACGACTAGGATTTTCACGGGAGACCCTTCAGCTTGAAGCCTTTCTTCGGAGGATGTTCAAACGGCTTTCCAGCACGGCCGCAGGCGAAGGTAAAACCGGAGGCGTAGCCTACTCACCCGCCCGCTCTGAGCTGGGATCAGCTCCTTTCCCTATGGGCTCCGTTGAGGATTTTGCCAAGCCGAGAACGACGCTGGAGAGTCGTTTCAACATCCGTTAGTGGCGGAAGTGGCGCATGCCCGTGAGAATCATTGTCAACCCCTGTTCATCTGCGGCTTTGACAATTTCGGCATCGCGAATCGAGCCGCCCGGCTGAATGACCGCCGTGATCCCCGCTTGCGCGGCGGCATCTAATCCATCCCGGAACGGGAAGAACGCATCCGACGCCATCACGCATCCCTTGATCGGCATCTGGGCTTTCATCACCGCAAGCTTCACCGAATCGACCCGACTCATTTGGCCGGCGCCGATTCCCACCGTCTGCCCAGGCTTCGCATAGACGATCGCGTTCGACTTCACGTGTTTGCAGACCTTCCAGGCAAACGCGCAGGCCGCATACTCCTCGTCCGTCGGTTTGCGCAGGGTCGGCACGTTGAGCGTTTTCAGATCGGTCAAGACACCGAGATCCCGATCCTGTACGATCAAGCCACCCACCAATTTCTTGAGATCGAAGCCTTCTTGCTTCACGTTCGTGAGCGGTCCGACATCGAGCAAACGAAGATCTTTCTTGCGCTTCAATTCCGTGAGTGCGTCGTCCGCAAATCCAGGCGCAATGACCACTTCCACAAACGTGGAAGTGATTTCCTTCGCCGCGGCCAGATCCACGGGACGATTGAACGCAATCACGCCGCCGAACGCCGAGATAGGATCGGTCTCCCGAGCTTTTACATAGGCCTCGACCGGGGTCGCACCCAGTGCCACGCCGCAGGGATTGTTGTGTTTGATAATAGCCACGGCAATCTCGGCATACTCTTTCGCCAGCTCGAGGGCCGAATTCGCGTCCAGGAAATTGTTATACGACATCGCCTTGCCGTGCAGGATCTTCCCCCGCGATACGGATGGTTCGGAGGGATGTAGCTCTCGATAGAAGGCCCCTTGCTGATGCGGGTTTTCCCCATAGCGGAGCATCTCTGCACGTTCGAACTGCAAGGACAATATTTTTGGAAACTTGACCTCGCTGCCTTGCACCTGCTTTTCGAGATACCCGGCGATCAGACTGTCGTAGCGCGCCGTGTGTTGAAACACCTTCAACGCCAACTCGCGCCGTAACTCATGCGACACCGTTCCGGCCTTCGCCGCATCGAGTACGCGTTGGTAGTCCGTCGGGTCCACGACCACCAGGACATCTTCGTGGTTTTTGGCGGCAGAGCGCAGCATCGACGGCCCGCCGATATCGATATTTTCGATGGCCTCTTCAAAGGAACAGTGGGGTTTCGAAATCGTCGCCTCGAACGGATAGAGGTTGACCACGACCACATCGATCGGCCCAATTCCCTGCTTCTCCATCTGCTCGACATGGGCAGGCACTGAACGCCGTCCCAGTAAGCCGCCATGAATCTTGGGGTGCAGTGTTTTGACACGGCCGTCGAGAATTTCCGGTGAGCCTGTGTAGGCTGCCACATCGGTCACCTTCACACCGGCCTCTCGCAAGGCTTTTGCCGTTCCTCCGGTCGAAAGGATCTCGGCCCCAAGCGCCTCGAGCCCTTTCGCCATTTCCAGCACACCGGTCTTGTCTGACACGCTGATGAGTGCCCGCTTGATGCCGGCCATAGATCACTCCTTGGAAGACGATCGAGAGATGTTGCGTGAGTCGGAAGGCGCGGCGAAGAATAACAAATGAATATCCTCCTTACAAGGGGGATGAAATCCCCACGCATCGAAGACCAATACATCCATCTCACCCCGGGCCACCCCGCTAGGATCATGCGGGATCGGCCCACAAATCCTGTCTGGCATGAGCCCACGCAGTATGGTAGGGTCACAAGAGCCTATCAGCCACCTTCCGCTCGAGAGTTGATTCATGATGCGCAGAGCGATTCTAGGCGCAGGCGCTATCGGACTTGCTCTTCTTGCCGTAGTCTGCATCCCGCGCCACCTTCCATTGCCAACTGCATCGATCCCCCCTACCCCAGCGACATTTCATGCGCGGTTGGAACAAGGGACCCTGACCCTCCGTGGCTCGCTCCCCAGTGAGACCAGCAAGGCCACAATCCTTCAGCGAGCCCAAGAACTGTATGGAGCAACGCCTGGTCGCGTGGTCGATCAGTTGGCGGTGGATCCGAGAGTGGGACCGGCAGCCTGGGCAGCCAATGTTTCCAAGGTCCTCCCCATCTTAGGGCATATGACAGAACGTGGCTCCATCATCATCGACGGTCGCACGATTGTCCTCAGCGGCCGGGTCGACAACGATCGTGCCAAAGCCACCATGCTGCGAGAGATTGCCCCTCTTGCGCAGACGGGGCTCGAGCTGGAAGATCATATTCTGGCGGCTCCGCTCCCGGCTCCCTCACCGTCGCTCCAGAAGAAGTTGAATGAGATCCTGTCGCACGCCTCCATCGAGTTTGAATCGAATACCATGACGATGCCCCCCCGTAGTCGCGCTACGTTGGACCAGCTGATCATCCTGTTACATCGAGCCCCTCACACGGCCATTGAGATTGGCGGTCATACGGACCAGTACGGCGCACCGGACTATAATCTTCAACTCAGCCGCCGCCGCGCAGAAGCCGTGCGGCACTATTTTATCAGCCACGGCCTGACCAACCAGTTCACCGCCGTCGGCTATGGCGCCTCACGGCCGCTGTCGGTGGCGCAGACTCGGGCCGGCCTCCAGCATAACCGTCGGATCGAATTACGCGTGAAAGGAGTTGGTGACCTATGACCATGCTCATCGGCCAGATGCTGGGATGTCTCCTCGTCGCGGCAGGAATCGGCGGCGCGGTCGGATGGCTACTGCGGCACCTGTCCGCCGCCCCACTCACACAACAGCTCATGGATGTCACCGCTACCCTGCGACTCAAGGGACAGACGCTGGAGAAGGTGCAGTATGAGCTGAAAGTCCAGGCCGAAGCGATGCAGATTCTCGAAAGCAAGGTGATCGAATCGGAGGCGCTCCACCAATCTACCCAGGAGGAACTCTCCTCGCGCCACGAACGCATCCATGCGCTGCAGGAAGAATTGGCTGCGACGAGGCAGCGGCTATCGGCATTGGAATCCGGACAGGCCGCACTCCTCGTGCGCGTCAGCGACAGCGAGGCCTCGACTATCGCCCGGGCGCAAGAACTTCAGCAATCCAACGATGCGTGCCAAGCCGCTCAACAGGCACTGATCCTCAAGGAACAGGAGCTACTCCCCTCGCAGGAGCATCATAATACAGACATCGATCGACTTCGCACGCGAATCCAGGAATTGGAGCCGGCACAAGGCCGGGTCCATTGGCTCGAAGTGCAGCTCAGTGAACGGGATACGCAGCACCGAACCGCGCTCCATGAAGTCGAGCGACAGCTGGCCGAGCGAGACCAGCGCATCGGCGAATTCGAACAGCTCCATCAGCAGCTGACAGAACGAGAAGCGGCTGGCGATTCCTGGAAAGCCAAATACACCCAGGCTGTCCAGCAGGCAACAGCCGAAACGGCCAGATCTCAGAAAATATGTACGCGGGCTGACGATCTCCAAGCCCAGCTCACCCTCCACGAGCAACGGCTGAGGGAAAAAAACAATCACATCGCCACCCTGCAGCGACACATCGATGCCTTCGAATCCGTTCAGAGGGAGATAGCAGACCAAGCCAAGATGGTCGACGAAAAGGAAGAAGAGATCAGTCGCCTGAGGAAGCGGCTTGTCGAAGTCCGGGCCGCACTCCAGATTCGCACAGACGGCGGCGTCGCTCCCCATCCGGTCCAGCCGTCCGGGAATCAACTGAGTCTTCTGATCGGACAGACCAAGCCGTCAACGGCGCAACCAAAAGACGACCTCAAAGAGATCCGCGGCATCGGACCGGCGTTCGAACGGGTGCTCAACAAGCTGGGCATCGTGACCTTCCAGCAGGTCGCACAGTGGGATGCGACCACGCTGCAACAGATTGCGGACCAACTCGACACCGCTCCCGATCGCATCAAACGGGACAAGTGGATCGTCAGCGCCAAAAAGCTTCACGAGCAAAAGTACGGCAAACGGCTCTGACAAACCGGGTCTCTTCCTGAAGTATTTCCAGTGAAGCTTCCTTCCCAAGGAACGAGAGGCCAGAAGTTCTTTACAAATTCTGCTTTGCGGGCGGCGAAGCTCAGCCGCGGTGCCGCGTTAGCGGCGACATCGGTTGATACGAATTGTTGGGCAACATGTTCGGCCGACTCATCGAACTCGTCATATACCACCTGGCAGGGTCGCGTGAGAAACACCGGTATGCTTGTGGTCTGACGCTGCAGCCCGCACCACATGACTGCGGACTGCAGGTCTGATGCTCTACCCTCTACTCAGGTCGATTCTTCGGTGCATAGGGAGCCGGGGCTTCGCCTGGCTCGGGAACCACGTTGCCGGCAGCCATCCTTGCTGCGATCGACGGATCCTGGGGTAGCCCCCTCGGAAACTTTCTTGGTCCTAGCAGAACACCGGGAAGGGTAAACGGCAGGTGGGCCCATGGCTGATGGGCCACTCCATTGGGATTTGGCTTGATCGGGTACGCTTGCACGAAGGAGAAGAGGACGCCGACGTTGGAGAGCTGATCGATCATCCACTTCAAGGCACAGTCCGAGAGCCCGCTCTCATCGTTGGTCATGGGATACCCGCCACCGACATCGCAATGTGCGCCGGGGAACAGCACCTGCGTGACATTGGCGGCGGGGTCCCACAGAGTTGGTGCGAAATCGTTGCGCCACTCGTCCAGTGCGACAGCATGAAAGCCATGACTTACCTTTTGACTCAGCTTCAGGTTCGCAAACTTGAAGGCGTCCACACGCTTTCCTTTGCCGACATAATCAGGCACACCCATTGCGCCCACGGTATCCCATACCCCCACCGCCTCAATACGGTCGACGGGAACCAAGTCGTGGTCGTTGAGCTTTCGTTGTGACACAAACGCGGGAAGATCGGCAGCGATCTCTGCCAGACGGGCCAGATTGATCGAGCTCGTTATGGTCGCATTGCGATAGCGATACCAGGCCTCCGCACCTCGCCGGTAGGCCAATTCCTTGTCCTGAGTGAGCGATGGGGCCAATAACCCCTGCGAGACGATCAGTCCTGCCAACGCACGCGCTGTGTAGGCCCCGCGGCTGAAGCCTAAGATGACAATGTTTGCTCCCGGCTCATAATTTCTGGAAATATATGTATAGCCCCGCACCACGCGAGCAATCACACCGACCCCGAACGCTCCACCCAGCAATTTGATGATCGGATTACGGGAATCTCCCACGCCATGAATGTACTTGGCGATCTGTTGGGTGTTGCCATCCGTGATCAATTCCTTTTCCTGCTCATCTGCCTCGCGCAAGCTGTCCACGGAGAGCGTGCCATCCAAGCTCAGAAACAGCTTGTAGACGTTCGTCGGATCCGGAGTACGATCGGCGTTTTCGTCTTCGTTCGGATTGTTCCATGTCCCATCGGCACAAAATACGATGTTCTTGGGCATAGCCATCTCCTTTGGGAGGGAAAAGTCAAGTGCGATGATCAGTTGGCCAAATGAATAACGAATACACCAGTGCGGCGCATTCTCAGCCGATTCTCATTCATCGTCAAGTATCACGTAGATGGTTAGAAGTGGCCCCATTCGTTTGAACAGCCGGCCGAGCTTTGTAAGTGGCGTCTCTGCTGATGCTTACGCTGCCAGTTTACCCGTCGGCAGCATCACGGCATACGCCTCATCCGGTGTTTGCTTGTCCAGGCTCGAATGCGG
>JANYBU010000052.1 GCA_025360665.1 Nitrospira sp. | reverse complement strand
ACACGCAGCGCGAGTTGAACGCCATCGCCCATCGGTTGAACACGCGCCCGAGGAAATGTCTCGACTTTGCCACGCCCCTGGAAGTCTACGCGCACCTGCGCCATCCTTCACCCGTTGCACTTGGAACTTGAAACCGCCCTGCCAAAACTGGTGGCAGTAGTTTCAGATTGCAGTGATTCCGGTAGCACGGCGCAGGTCGGCCGTCCCATCGTCGCGCCACCGCCGGCCACGCCAGCGGATTGTGCCGCTTCCGCCAGCAGCATCAGCTGTTTGACGGTCCCGCGGACCAGCACCACGTCCGGGGTGAAGGTGGCCTGCGTGAGTGGCGCATAGACGGCGACGTGAAAGGTTCCCTGTCGACGCGGGATCATCGGAATTTCTGCCATCGTGAGGTACTGCATCCCAACCATGGTCTGCACCAGACCGTTCAGCTCGGTCGCGACCTGTGGTGGCAGGTCCACACCGTGGGTATGAGCCCCGACCGGACAGGTATAGTGATCCGACGCCTCCGTATAGAAGACCTTGCCCTCAGCTGCCAGCTTCCAATAGCCACACCCTGCTGCTGTAGGAGATGTGATCCGCGGAATGCCCGCAGGGGCAGCGTCTCGAAACGCGATCGCCACTGCCGGTACCTTCAACCCCAAGAGTTCCTGGATCTGCGTGCCTTGTGTCATCAGTTCAGTTTCCACTTTTTGTTCTCCCTCTTATATGTGACTCCACCCAACCGCTCTAGCAGACTGCGAAAAACTTTGTAGGCACGCCAGAACTTCACCTGTCCGCGCGTCTAGGACAACAGGAGAACACCGCGCAGGATGCTCAAAAAGGCCAGACTTCTCACCCGCCCACCCCTGGCGCGCCGAGACGCACCTTTTCCCAAGCAAGGCCGCAGCTCCGTGGCTAACCCTCGTTTCACGTTTCACGTCTCACGGTTCCTGGGAGTGCGGCGAGAACGCCGCTGGCGGACTTTTTCAGCATCCTGTTAGATTTCCCCATGCCCCTTCGTCAAGAGCGGTCTGAATTGCTGGGTTGTCGGTTCAGCGCAGCAGAACCATGACTCTGTCAAACGAGGTGGCTTCGGACGATCAGGCCGGCTCACCATTGTACGAGTTGAGGACCAAGCCTGACGGCCGGCTATCTCATCGGCAATCGCTCGAATGCGATCGAAGGTTCCCATCGCATCTTCCTCTTCCTTAGCGCCGGCTTCCACGATCGCACTCACTGCCTGATGCAGTCGATCCATTCGCCCATCCGGGTGCGTCCACGGATACTGAAAGCCGGCCTGATCCAGTGGACCGAGGAACCGCTGAATGTCAGACTTGGCGAGAAGTGCAGATCCAGGGGGAATCAAGAGACGAATGCTCAATTGTACTGGATCGGTCGCGTCGATGAGATCGTGCGCTTCCACCATGTCTAACATATGAAGGTAATCATCCAAGCTAGTCCAGGGCGTGAAGGCGACGAGCGATGGGCGAAGCGTGATGCCGGCCTCGCGGAGAATGTCGAGCGCCGTCATGATATCAGCTCCTGTATGCCCCTTGTGTAACAGTTCCAGAACATGGTCGCTGAACGACTCTACTGCGGAGATGACGAACAGGCATCCCCGTGCAGCAAGGTCGGGCATCAGAGCGCGGCGCTTCAAGAGATGCTCGATCTTCGCCGTGAAATCAAAAGTCAAATGCGGAAACTCCTCGTGCATCGCGCGAACGATGCTCAGGGAGTGCCCAGGCCCGTTTAAAAAATCCGGGTCGCCAAACGTAATGTGCGTGGCGCCTGCATGCACCTGGCGCCGAATGTCCTCGAGGACGACGGTTTCCGGGACGAGGAAGAGGCGCCCGTCATAGACCGGCACGATCGGGCAATGGAGACAGTGATGCAGACATCCACGACTGGCCTCGACGTACCCGACCAATCGCTCCGTGCCGTTCTGTTCGAGCCGGGCATATTGGTCCAACATCGGGAGTCCTGCGCGCCTTGGGATTGGGTGAGGGATCGTCGAGGTCTTTGATGAATAGACACGCTGCAACGAAGGACCGACCACCCGGTTTCGAGAACTGACTCCTTCGAGGAGGCTGATTGCCTGCTCTCGATCGAGCGCCTCGATGAGTGAAATCAGTGGGATCTCATACTCTCCGCCCACCACAGAATCGGCCAGCCCCTGGAGCAAATATTTGGCATTGATCGAGGCGTACAGTCCATAGAAACAGATGTGGCAGTCCGGATTCATCGCCCGGATCAGCTCGGCGACCCGCACCCCAAGCCTGAGCGCCGTGTGCATGGGTACCGAGATGCCGACAAATCGCGCAAGTCGGAGGGCCGATTCATCAATGTTCTCAACCGCGATGTCGAGACCGACCGACGCAAACCCGGCTTGCTTAAGAAATCCCATCGGCTGAGCGATGCCAAGAGGCTGGTGACCCAGCTCATAACACGAGACGAACATGATCGCGCCTGGATGGCTCAGCAACGACCGTTCTTCTATAGTGGCAGGCACTCGTTCCATCACACGGTTCCCCAACTCAGTCAGGTGTCAATTTAACCCACCCCTGAGAGTGGACGCAATGCGATCTATGTGGGTACGTGGGGCAAGGTTCCACGGCAGCCGTACGTCGTAGCCCAGGACTGTCTCACGGCCGGCTCCCGGTTTGATCTTCGTCGCTCGTGAAGCGCCGTTCGAATTTCGCGACCGAAGCTGTCAGCAGTCAGCTTTCAACCATCAGCTTCCATCCTGAACGAGATACGCTTCACGTTTCACAAGGTATCTGCGCATGTGTGACGCGTGCACTCCTTTTCCCTGGGAGCCGGACGTCTGACCGGGCTCGATCAGGTGGCTGGTGTATTTCGGAGCGGGGCGGGTAGATACGCGGGGGATTTTACAGTAGACTTGCCTCCCGGCGGACATGCTCGTTCGCCATGCCATGATGCTAGCCCGCATTATTCATGACGGTTCGTCGTGAAATCACGCAGTCGCCAAGCGAGCCCGCCTGCCTGGACGCCGGGCCGGCCGCGGTCAGGTGCGTTGCCGCCGCGCTTGCGAGGTCGAGCGCCCTTTGCATGATTGTGGCGCGAAGAGAGAATACCGCATTGGATTCTGACTTCCGTCTCGTGATTGCAGCAGAAACGTTCATGAATAACGCGGGCTAGGTGCAATGTCGTGAGTCGATGAATACAAGAGGAGACATGAGATGAACGATCAAGAAACGGAGCGGGCGGTAGGGATTCTCAACCGCATTATGGAGCATGAGTTAGCAGGAGTCGTGCGCTATATGCATTACTCGCTGATGGTTTATGGGTATAACCGCATTCCGATCGTGTCGTGGCTGAAAGGTAATGCAGACGAGAGCCTTGCCCATGCGCATAAAGCCGGGGAACTTGTCACCTTATTAGGCGGCCACCCCTCGCTGAAAATCGGCACGTTACTGGAAACAGAGAAGCATGATGTGGGAGATATCTTGCGCGAAAGTTTTGAGCACGAGAAAGTCGCCATCGCTTCCTATTATGAACTACTGAAAGTCTCCGAAGGAAAGTCCGTCCTCTTGGAAGAATATGCAAGAGAGATGATCGTCGGTGAAGAGCTGCATCTGGATGAAGTGAATAAGATGTTGCGTAAGTCAGGTGATGTTCAACCGTTTCGCTCATAGTAGGCTGCAGAACACCATTTTGGACCAGCAGAACTTCGATGGTCTGCACGACAGGGGCAACAGAATATGATCCCCAGGATAGCCGCGCGAGACGGAGGAGGGTTCGAGGTCCGAAGTTCGAGGTTTTCGGAACTTCGAACCCCGAACCTCGAACTTCGGATCGCGTTTTTCTCGCATATCTCGCGCTTCACGCGTCACAGCCCAACAACGAAGACGTTTGATGCACCCTAACAAGAAAGCGCGCGTGATTCCGAGTGGCCGGCACTCGGTCATGCGCCGCTTAGGAAGGATCGGTAACGGACACAGATGGTTTCTCCAATAACCCAGACAGTTTCAGACGCGGCACAGCTGAAGATTATTCCACTCATCGCGAAGGAACTCGGTGTGGGACCCGATCAGGTTAAGGCCGCGGTCGCCCTGCTCGACGAAGGTTCGACCGTGCCGTTTATCGCGCGCTATCGCAAGGAGGCCACCGGCAATCTGGACGACACGCACTTGCGCACATTGGAAGAGCGCCTCCTGTATCTGCGGGAATTGGAGCTGCGCCGTGCGGCGATTCTGGCGTCGATCGAGGAACAGGGCAAACTCACCGACGTATTGCGCGGCACGATCGAGGCGGCTGCGACCAAGCAAACGTTGGAAGACCTCTATTTGCCCTACAAGCCCAAGCGGCGCACGCGAGCGCAGATTGCGCGCGAGGCAGGGCTGGAGCCGCTGGCCGATGCCCTGTTTGCCGATCCGACGCTCGATCCCGAGCAGGAAGCCGTGAAGTATCTGAACGTGAAGCCTGCCTCTGAGGGCGTGGAGGCCATCAACGTGTCGGACACCAAATCTGCGCTCGAGGGTGCGCGGGACATTCTGGTCGAGCGTTTTGCCGAGACCGCCGAGCTGCTCGCGAAATTGCGTACCCGTCTGTGGGATCAGGGCGTCGTCACGTCCACCGTGATGAAAGGCAAGGAAACGGCCCAGGACGAAAAGTTCCGGGATTACTATGCCTATTCTGAAACCATCCGCACCATCCCTTCGCATCGTGCGCTGGCGCTGTTCCGTGGCCGCACGCTGGGTGTGTTGAAGATTGAGTTGGGCCTGGGCGAAGCACTCGAAGCCGCCGTGCCGCATCCCTGCATTGCGACGATCGCGGCGCATGTCGGCATCGAAGACCGTGGCCGTTGCGCGGACAAATGGCTCATGAGCGTCTGCGATTGGACCTGGCGCGGCAAGGTACATCTGCATCTCACAGTGGAACTGCTGGTGCAGTTGCGTGAAGCGGCGGAGGCCGAGGCGATCAAGATTTTCGGCCGCAATCTGCACGAGCTGTTGCTGGCGGCGCCTGCCGGCCCGAAGGCCGTGCTCGGCCTCGACCCCGGCATCCGCACGGGCTGTAAGGTGGCGGTGGTCGATGCGACCGGCAAGCTGCTGGAGACTACGACCATTTACCCGCTCCAGCCGCGCAATGACTGGCAGGGATCACTAGCGACGCTGGCACGGCTGGTCGTCCAGCATGGCGTCGAACTGATCTCGATCGGTAATGGTACAGGCAGCCGCGAGACTGACAAGCTGGCCATCGAGGTGATCAAATTGATCGCGGCTCACAAGCCGGAACAGAAAGTAGCCAAGATTGTGGTCAGCGAAGCCGGCGCGTCGGTCTATTCAGCGTCGGCTTTTGCCGCAGCCGAGTTTCCCGAATTGGATGTCAGCCTGCGCGGAGCCGTCTCTATTGCCCGTCGTCTGCAAGACCCACTGGCAGAGCTGGTGAAGATTGATCCCAAGGCGATCGGCGTCGGCCAATATCAGCACGATGTGAACCGACGGGCGCTGGCACGTTCGCTCGATGCGACCGTCGAAGACTGCGTCAATGCCGTGGGCGTGGATGTCAATACGGCATCGGCTCCACTGCTTGAACGGGTGTCGGGTCTGAACAAGGTGCTCGCGAAAAATATCGTCGAGTACCGTGATGCGAATGGCCCATTTCCGAATCGCACCACGATACGCAAGGTGCCGCGTCTGGGCGATAAGACCTTCGAGCAGGCCGCCGGATTTCTGCGTATCAACGACGGCGACAATCCGCTGGATCGCTCTTCGGTCCATCCAGAAGCCTATCCGGTGGTCGAGCGTATTCTCGCGCGCATCAGTAAAGGTATCGTGGACGTGATGGGCCAGCCGGCGGCGCTGAAAGGGCTGTCTCCCGCCGACTTCACCGATGAGAAGTTCGGCGTGCCGACGGTGCGTGACATCCTGACTGAGCTGGAAAAACCGGGCCGCGATCCGCGCCCGGAATTCAAGACGGCCACATTCCAAGAGGGTATCGAGTCGCTGACTGATCTAAAAGGAGGCATGATCCTCGAAGGCGTCGTCACAAACGTCGCTGCGTTTGGAGCCTTCGTTGACGTCGGTGTGCATCAGGACGGTCTCGTGCATGTGTCCGCGCTGGCCAATAAGTTCATCAAGGACCCCCATGAGGTCGTCAAGCCTGGCCAGATCGTAAAGGTGAAGGTGCTGGACGTCGATGTGAAGCGCCAGCGCATCTCTCTGACCATGCGCCTCGACGATACGCCCATCAGTGCTTCGACTTCAAATCGCGCGCCCGTCGAGGTTTCTTCTGGAATAGCACGCGAGCCACGTGACCGGCGTCCGTCAGCACCCCAGCATGCTCCGGAGCGCCAGCCACAGCCAGGCGGCACAATGGCCATGGCACTGGCGCTGGCGCGCGCCAAGCAGAAGAAGTCATAAGCCACGCGGCTTGTCTTTAGATGAGTTTGGAAAAGGTGAGGACCAGCCTGGCAGCAGCGTAGGCGCCGATCACTGGAATGATGGGGACCTTGTAGCGAAAAAGAGCAATGAAGGCGGCCTGTCCGATGAACGCGGAGATCCACTCAAACGATCCTGCAAATCCCTTTAAGAAGGGTAGGAAGGTAAAGGAGGTCGCAACGGTGGCGGCAGCCATCTTGTCAAAGGGCGTTGTCACGGTGTTCACGCGTGCGGAGAGATACGAGTATACGACCATCTGTATTAGAGATTGGATCACGCTCGCCAATTCCGGCCATGTTGGCTGTTGGGAACAGCCGGCGAACGTGCAGGTGGTCAAGCCCGCACTCTGAACTGCGATTGACGAGTAGGGGTGTGTGAGGAAGCACGATCACATCGCCAGAAAAGTCAGATCTACTTCGGTCCTGTGCCAAGAGCAGGCCTGATTGCTAGAATCCAAGCTTTTTTTCGAGATCCGACTGGCCCTTCTTGAACTTCGATTTCTCCTGTTCGTCTTTTTTCTTCTGCAGGTTTTGCAGCGCGTCTGCTCGTTTCTTTAAGGCCTCGTCTTCTTTTTTGCGGGTCTCTTCCTGCTTTTCGCTCACCATCGAGACCGCTTGTGCGGCCTTGACTGCGTCGTCGGGCACTGTCATCCACGACAACCGATATCCGGGCATTTTGAGCGCCTTGTCTTGATAGAGCACGACATAGCGGGTAGGGTAGGTGCGCTGGCCGATCTGGCGTTCTTCCAGAACGAACACGGTGGGTGACTCGAAGATATCCGATCGATATCGATCGCCTCCTTCGATCATGGATTGACTCGCCATGTCTCCTTGGAACTGCATGACCCTTTCGAGCACGGCTTGCTGGTTCGACGTATCTTTCTGCAACGCCTCAATTTGTTTGGTTTTCGCTTCGCTGTCTTGTTTCCAGATCCGCTCCCGTGCCTCCTGCTCATCGCTCAGTTGGTAGTGATATAGGGTGTTGAACTCGTCCAGTTTCAACGGACCCCGTTTGGCTTTGCTCTTAAAAAAGGCCATCGCCGGATCAAGGATTTTCCTAACGACGTAGGATAACCGGCCGCGCGTGGCCTCGCTTGCATAATACAGATAGGTGCTTTCCGGAGCGAGCGGCATGGAGTATTTTCCGTGGTCTGCCGGCGTGTCCGGCGTGAGCCCTGCTCGCATCGACAGGGTGCGCTGCCCCAGCAAGCTGATGGCGCTTCCCTTTCCATAGGAAAGCATTTGCGACACGGCTCGCCTCACATCCGGCACCGGATCGTTGGCGATCGGAGCAAGGAGTTCGACGTCGCTGTCTTGCGGGCCGATCATGCCGATCGCGTCTGCCGCGGCAATCCGCAACACGACCTCGTCGCTCTTGAACGTTTTCAGAAGCGCAGGCAAGTACGTGCGTTTGGCCGACGAGCCCAACGTATGCAAATCTTCTTTGAGGATTTCAACGGCATCTTTCCTGAGCTTGTCGCAATTCGCCTCTTTAGTGGCTTTCTTCCTGCAACCATCAACATACTTTTTCACGACCTCGTGTTTTGTCATGGTCGCGGCTTTCGGCGGTGGGCTGGCGCTCTCATTCGGGATCGGGCCACCGCTCGATAGCGAGGTGGCTCTGGAAAGTTTGGGAACGGTGCCTAGACCGGCCAGGAGCACGGCAGTGGTCACGACCAAGGTGAATCTCAACTGAATCTTCATGCGTCTTCCTCCCGAACCATCGATGAGCGGCAAATTAATCCAAGAATGCCCAGTATAGGTCCAAGCGTGACTTCGCTTCCTTATCCCGTTCATTTTCCTCCGCGATTTGCCACAGGATGTTTTTGACGCTTGGATCGAGTGTGCAAAACGGCAGCCGCTTGTTTAGTTCAGCGTTCAACCGGTTTAACTCCTTTTGGTAGGCGTCTATTTCTTCCTGTATCCAATCCTCCACCAATTGATCGAATCGCCAACCTAAAGAGTGGTCGACGCAGGCTTGTCTGTGCACCGACTCATGGTCGTCAAGTGCGCCACGAAGACAGGGTGTTGCCGAAAAATCAATGATCGTAAAACAGCCGAGATCATAAGTCGTTGCGCCATAATCCCTCGCCTTGGGATCCTTCACCGCGTTAATTTTTTGCTTGACGGGTTGCTGAACAGAGCTCCGAATCGCTGAGGTCAGCGTCTGTTTGCTCCCAGCGTATTTTGACTTGGCTGCGGCGAATTCGGCGACCACCGCATTCACGCTCGCAATACGGCTTTTCAGATCTATATCGTCCTGCAGGCTGCAGCCGCAGGCTACCGGGTCATTCAAATGCTTTTTGACCTCGGCGTCTACGTCTAACTCTCGCGCACCCGTGCTGGATGGAAACCACAAGAAGCCCACTAACAGGAACAAACTACACGTCGCTGAGTTCAAGATCTTCATAGATTCCCCCTATACGATCAATGCCCGATACAGTATAACGACGCCGTGGACCGCCTCACGACTCGTCCCTTGCTCTTGTGTACCCTTCTCGTCATGGTCACCGTGGCTACATACGTCGGTGCCCTTCGCGGCGCCTTTCAGTATGACGACCTCTATACAATTCTCATTAACCCCCATCTCGACCGGTGGCAAACGTTTGTCGGCCATTTCGATCATATGGTCAGGCCGCTGTTATACGCCACATTCCTTCTCGACCGGTCGCTTTATGGATACAGCGCCACCGGCTACCATCTGTTGAATGTGCTGCTCCACCTCGGCTCCGGTCTCCTTGTCTACCGGATTCTCATTCATGCCGTGACGGAGGAGATGAGGCATGTCCCATTCTGGACCGCGCTGCTCTTTCTCATCCACCCGATCCAAACAGAAACTGTCACCTATATTTCCGGGCGCGCGTCCGGTCTCATGGTTTTTTGGTACCTACTGGCGCTCTTCCTGTACATCAAAGAATCGGACGAGACAAGTAGTTATGTGATCCGCCGACTCTATCTGGCCGGCGCGCTCCTCTGTCTTATGCTGTCCGTGGCGTCGAAGGAACCGGCCGTCACGTTTCCGCTGGCGCTGCTGTTGTGGGACGTGGTCGTGCGCCGGCTCAGCGGCGCTTCGCTTCGCGCTGCGATTGTGTCGCACCATCTCCCGTTCTGGAGAAGTGGCCCCATTCGTTTGAACAGCCGGCCGAGTTTTGTAAGTGGCGTCTCTGCTGATGCTTACGCTGCCAGTTTACCCGTCGGCAGCATCACGGCATACGCCTCATCAGGTGTTTGCTTGTCCAGGCTCGAATGCGG
>JANYBU010000050.1 GCA_025360665.1 Nitrospira sp. | reverse complement strand
CTGGATTCGTGAACTCGTTGACTGTCTTCGTTCCCACGGCGTCTCCTTCTATCCTATGCCACACGTTGATGATCATGGGCGACCATCAGCATACGCCGTTTCCCTCATGCCCTCCATACACAACAATCGATCATAACTCCGCCCTTCTCGCGTATCTAGGCAGCAAGAGCAAATTTGAACGAATCTGCCCAAGCATGCGCTGTTTTCCCTCTCTCTCACCCACAGAAACAGCGCAAAGACGTTGAAACGTAATGGGTTCGAAAACCAACCTGAATGGTCCAAGACTTGCGAACTTCATGCCACTTGCTTTCATATCCCAGAGGGAACAAGAACGTGAACGAAACCAGCGCATTACCCCTGACGCAAGAGAACCATCTAGCCGTACACCGAGCCTCGTCGGAAAACGAAGACAGTGACCCGATACCGGGGGCATTGCTTCTGGCAATCGAAACCACCGCATCGACAAGGCCACCGGACGGACATGAGTCATACGAACGAGCAACGGCGCTCAAGAATGTGGGCCTGTTCAGACAGGCAGCGGAACATTTTGAGAAAGCCGCACAGGATCCCGCATACGCGCTGAAGGGCTCCGCCCAAATGGGTCTGTGTCTCAAGAAGAGCGGACAACAGGAAGAAGCCGTCGCGGCCTTTCGCCGAGCCCTACAAGTGCCCTCGGCATCATCGAAAGAGCAAGTGCAGATCCTCTACCTCTTAGGAAGAACATTAGAAGCTCTCGGGCGTATTCCTGAAACGCTAGAGACCTATCGATGGCTCCGCCGTGAAGCACCACAATATCGAGATGTCGCCATGCGAATCGAGTCGTTGAGCACGAGACGAATGCACCGCGACAACCGCTAACCCACATTAGCAAGACAGTTCGACGCGAAATCGCGGAGTCGCCACGCTTGTTGTAGCGGCGAATACGCGATTGCAGCAGAACCGTCATGACTAATACGGACCAGAAAACAGGAAGTGACGGTCCCCCGAAAACGTTTCTCAGTTGTGGAATACGAACCAATCAGTTAAGTTTTCCTCCAACAGGCCGTCCTCTTTGTGTGTGGTTCATCTGGTCTATCTGGTTTGTTTTGTTCATCTAGTTGATCTTGTTCAACCAAACAAACAAGACACACCAAATAAACGAGACAAACCAGATAGACCAGATGAACCAAACCAGCGCGGCATTCAGGGTGTATGCATGCTAAGCGAGGCTAGACCATGAAGCAGATTGATCTGATCGCAGGGGCACGGCCCAATTTTATGAAGATTGCGCCGATCATCGACGCGCTCAACGCGGCCGAGACGCGGGGCGGTTCGTTGCGTTTTCGTCTGATCCATACGGGCCAACATTACGACCGCGCTATGTCCGGGAGCTTCTTCGAGGAGCTGGGCATCCCGGATCCGGACATCAATCTGGAAGTCGGTTCGGGCACCCAGGCTGAACAAACCGCCGCCATCATGGTGGCGTATGAAAAGGTGCTGCTGAAAGAGAAGAGCGACCTCTGCCTGGTCGTAGGGGATGTGACCTCGACCATGGCCTGTTCCATCGCCGCCCGCAAGTTGGGGGTGCCGGTAGCGCATGTGGAAGGCGGCATACGCTCAGGCGACTGGACCATGCCGGAAGAAATCAATCGGGTGGTGACCGATTCCATCACGAACTGGTTTTTCACCACCAGCGAAACGGCGAACGACAATCTACTCCGCGCCGGTGTCACGGACGATCGCATCTTCTTCGTCGGCAATACGATGATTGACACGTTGCTCAAGCAGCTCCCGCGCCTGCGTCCACCGGCCTGTTGGGAATCGCTGAAGCTGAAGCCAAACAACTACTTTGTGGTTACCCTGCATCGCCCGGCAAATGTAGATGGGGAGCAGCAGTTACTCCGGCTGCTGCATGCCATAGCCGAAGGCACGCGCGGCTTGCCGGTAGTGTTTCCCGTCCATCCGCGCACCGCCAAGAACCTGCGCGATCTCGACAGCAAAACACCGCAACTGAATTATGTCGATCCACTGGGCTACTTAGAGTTCAACTACCTGGTGAAACATGCCCGTGGGGTGATTACCGATTCTGGTGGTATCACCGAGGAGACCACCGTACTGGGCGTACCCTGCTTAACCCTGCGTGACAACACCGAACGACCCGAGACCATTACGATCGGGACGAATGAACTCATTGGGACCGATCCGAGCAAGCTGCCTCCAGCGCTGGCGCGATTGATGGCGGGGCAATGGAAAAAAGGCACGATCCCTCCGAAATGGGACGGCAAAGCGGCAGAGCGGATCGTCGAGCATCTGGAACGATTGCTGGCAAATAAATGAAACAGCTCCTCCAAGACTGGAATACGGGCACGACAGTTTTTGCCGAAGTACCGTGCCCCAGTGTGGAAGTAGGGTAGGTGGTATTTCGCAACGTCCGCTTGCTCGCGTGCTCGCTCGTCGCACACAGGTTTGTCGTAGCAGCATGTCGGCGGTTGCTGCAGAACCTTCATGAATAATGCGCGCACAACATTCCCTAGTGGCTCAATATTCCAGAATCGGTTAAGTACTTCTCGGCAGACTGGATGATCTCCATTCACATGTAGCTCGCGTGACTTCTTGATCAAAAGTGAAGATGAAAACCAGCTTCTCCTATTATTTCCGCTCACTCATGGCACGCATTCCAAGCGGTTCCCTCTATAGCATTGAGAAGTGGCCCCATTCGTTTGAACAGCCGGCCGAGCTTTGTAAGTGGCGTCTCTGCTGATGCTTACGCTGCCAGTTTACCCGTCGGCAGCATCACGGCATACGCCTCATCAGGTGTTTGCTTGTCCAGGCTCGAATGCGG
>JANYBU010000048.1 GCA_025360665.1 Nitrospira sp. | reverse complement strand
CCGCATTCGAGCTTGGGCAAACAAACACCTGATGAGGCCTATGCCGTGATGCTGCCGACGGGTAAACTGGCAGCGTGAGCATCAGCAGAGACGCCACTTACAAAACTCGGACTGCTGTTCAAACGAATGGGGCCACTTCTCCTCAAACATATCCCAGGGTGTTCATTACACATGGAAAGCATCAGGAAATTGTAAAGCAGTTAAAAGACTTGCTCGTATTTGGCAAGTTTGAACCTATTGTTGCGCAGGAGCACGAAACGTTATCAAAGCCAGTAACGCAGAAGGTTCTGGACGACATGCGTTCTTGCTTTGCAGGAGTTATTCATGTGGCCAGTGAGGAGGAGTTGCTAGATCGTGAAGGGAATGTCCATCATAAAATAAATGAAAATGTTTTGATTGAAATTGGTGCAGCGGCAGCCCTCTATAAAGGAAATTTCATTCTTCTCGTTCAAAAAGGTATCCACTTACCATCAAATCTTCAAGGGCTGTATCGATGTGAGTACGAGGGGACCAAACTTGATTATGAAGCGACCATGAAGCTCCTTAAGGCCTTCAGCGAGTTCAAGCCTTAACCACAATTGAATGAATGGCTGCTTTGGCAAGGATGGTAAATGGAGAGTGAAAGCATAATGTGGTCGGCGCCGTGTGCATTGTTCGATACGAAAGACCATCTTGCTGTTGGTGGGAAGCCAGGTGTTTATCGGATTAGAGCATTCACTGATCGCAATGAACCAATGATAATCCACAGAGTGAACGGAGTTGATTCGCTGGGAATTCTGCATATTGGGAAATCTAAGAATCTTGGCCGGAGAATAAGGACGTTTCGTCAGGCTGCAGAGGGTTTAAAGGCAGCTCACCATGCAGGCTGTGAATTTCATGAGTGGGGCTTTGACAGCATTATCTCACGCAACCGATTGCGTTACGATTATGCCATTACTCGTACAGATCAAGAAGCTTTGAAGGTGGAACGGTATCTCCACGAGGAATACAGAAAGAAATATTTCGACCGTCCCCCGCTTGATGGTACTTCTGGCCAGGTTGGCCAATAGCGTGTCCCCGTGAGAAGGAAATAGAGTGAAGACCGAGAACCAGCCAATCACCAAAAATTTCATCGCGCAGTATGATTTGACGGACCATGGGTTGACGGAAGAGCAGGAGGCTGGAATTCTGGCAAGCTTAGCCAAGCTTGATGCGGGCGCAGGCATTACTCTCGCGGATGCGATTGAACCAATCAAGAGAGGTCTAGGGAGGTCCTAGCTATGGAAATCTTTCCTGGTATCTCGATGGACCCCAGTATCAGATTCGGAAAGCCCTGTCTCACGGGGACACGTATTGATGTGGCGACAGTGGTGGGGGCTCTGGCTGCAGGGGAAAGTATCGAAGCGGTACAGGACGCCTATGCCATTACCCGCGAGCAGATTTTGGCTGCGCTTCGATATGCGACACATGTCGCGGAACATGTGCCGCCTGCGGTTAAGCAAGCGTCTTGAAGATCCTGTTGGATGAGAACTTCCCACTGCCGCTCTATCATCGGCTTCGGGCTGCGGGGTACGATGCTGAGCATATCATTCTGCTGGGGTTGCGCGGCATCAAAGACTCAGAACTTCGCAAACGGCTGGTAAGGGAAGAGCTTATTTTTCTCACGCAGGATACGGAATTCGAGGATGTGTCTGCCGATTGCCGAGGCCAAGTCATTATCTCGCGTGTACGGCAAAACTTGCCAATCCATCGTAGAGTCGATATTTGGTTCAAGGCTCTTCAGGAGTTTATGACTCGCCAGTACCATGAGAAGTTGTTCGACTTGTTCGAAACTGGACAAATCGTTCCATGGGAGATACGGAAAATAGAATGAAATCGCTCAGCCAAGTAAAGAACCCCGCCCTTCCAAGCGGGGCTTTTGTAAACCAAGAGGGAATGTGCCTCCGCTTCGCTACGGGCTGCCATTCCTCCCCGCTCTTCCGAGCGGGGCATCCTGGCAGATCTTCGTGATTACCAAAGACCTCATCGCGCAGCATAATCTGACGGACGATGAGTATCAGAAGATTGTCGGGATTTTGGGGCGGGAACCGAATATCACCGAGCTGGGCATGTTCTCGGTGATGTGGTCGGAACATTGCTCCTATAAGAGTTCGCGCGTGCATTTGAAGAAGCTGCCGACGACGGGACATAGGGTAGTGCAGGGGCCTGGGGAGAATGCCGGTGCGGTGGATATCGGTGATGGGCTCTGCGCGGTGTTCAAGATGGAGTCGCACAACCATCCTTCGTTTATCGAGCCCTATCAGGGTGCGGCGACGGGGGTGGGCGGGATTCTGCGCGACATCTTTACGATGGGTGCGCGTCCGATTGCCTTGCTCAATGCGCTGCGGTTCGGTGGGCTCGACCATGCGAAGAACCGGCGTCTGGTCAAGGGCGTCGTGTCGGGCATTGCGGCCTATGGTAACTGCATGGGGGTGCCGACGGTCGGAGGCGAAATCGCCTTTAACGATATTTATTCGCAGAATCCGCTCGTGAACGTGTTTTGTCTCGGCATTGCGCACAAGGACAAGATCTTTCTTGGAACGGCGGCCGGTGTCGGCAATCCGGTGATCTATTTCGGCTCGAAGACGGGCCGCGACGGGATTCACGGGGCGACGATGGCGTCTGACTCCTTCGACGACCAGTCGGAACAGAAGCGGCCGACGGTGCAGGTGGGCGATCCCTTTACCGAGAAGCTGCTGCTGGAAGCCTGTCTCGAACTGATGGCGGGCGATCTACTGGTTGGTATCCAGGACATGGGGGCTGCGGGGTTGACCAGTTCGTCCTGCGAAATGGCGTCACGCGCCGGCAACGGCATCGATCTGGACCTGACCGATCTGCCGCGGCGTGAGCCAGGCATGACGCCCTATGAAGTGATGCTGTCGGAATCGCAGGAACGCATGCTGATGGTGGCGCAGGCGGGCAAGGAAGACGAGTGCATCCGGATCTGCAAGAAGTGGGATCTCGATGTGGCGGTGGTGGGACGGGTCACGGGCGATGGGATTCTCCGCGTGAAGGACCAGGGCAAGGTGGTGGCAGAGATTCCGGCGAAGTCGTTGGCTGATGACGGACCACGCTATGAGCGCCCCTATTCGCCGCCGGCCTACCAGGATTTGCTGACCAACCTGAACTATGATGCGCTTCCCGATGTGAAGGATGCCGATGCGGCGCTGTTGTTGCTGCTGGAATCACCGACGATTGCGAGCAAACGCTGGGTCTATGAACAGTATGACCACATGGTGCGAACCAACACGATGGTCCGGCCAGGTTCCGACGCGGCGGTGGTTCGGATCAAGGGGACGAATAAAGCCCTCGCGATGACGGTGGACTGTAATAGCCGCTATTGCCTGCTGCATCCGTACGAAGGGGCTCGCATTGCGGTGGCCGAAGCGGCAAGGAATCTGGTCTGCTCCGGCGCGGAGCCGATCGGGCTCACAGACTGCTTGAATTTCGGTAACCCCGAGCGACCCGACATTATGTGGCAGTTTGTGTTGGCGATCGAGGGGATGAAGGATGCCTGCGAACATTTCACGATTCCCATCGTCAGCGGTAATGTGAGCTTCTACAATGAGACCAACGGTCTCTCGATTTATCCCACGCCGATGTTGGGAATGGTGGGTCTGATCGATTCAGCCGATAAGACGATGACGCAATGGTTCAAGCAGGACGGCGATGCGATTCTCCTCCTGGGCAAGACGCGAGAGGACCTGGGCGGCAGTGAATACCTGAAAGTGATCCATCACCGGGAGCAGGGATCGCCACCGTTCCTCAGTCTGGAGACGGAGAAGGCGCTCCATGATTTCATCCTGAACGTGATCCGTGAAGGAGTCGTACAATCTGCACATGATTGTTCAGATGGCGGGTTGTCTGTCGCATTGGCTGAATGTTGTGTCTCTGCCCCGGACGCCAGGCGAGGGGCTGTGGTAAGATTGCCCCTCGATACATTGCGGCGGGATGCCCTCTTGTTCGGTGAGAGCCAATCACGGGTGGTCCTTTCGGTGAAGCCGGAAATGGCTGATCAGGTATTGAATCGCGCCTGGGACTTCGGTATTCCCGCGATGAAGATCGGAACGGTGGGCGGCGATCGTTTCGTCATCAATGTGGAGAAGGGGCAATGGACCGAGGGGTGCCGCATCGACCTCCCGGTCGATCAACTTCACGACCTGTGGGCCTTTTCGATTGAACGCACGCTGAATGAAGCGTGAGGGGTTAGGCGTAAGGGGTAAGGGGTTATGAGTCAAAACAAAGCGTTTCCTCCAATCGCCTCACGCCTCGCGCCTCACCCCTTACCCATGATCACCCCCGATAAGTTTCACGATGAATGTGCCGTCTTCGGCATTTACGGCCACAAGGAAGCGGCAAACCTCACCTATCTTGGCTTGTATGCCCTGCAGCATCGCGGACAGGAAGCCTCCGGCATCGTCTCGGGCGATGGCGAGCAGTTTCATGTCCATAAGGGGAAGGGGCTTGTCGCGGATGTCTATAGTCCCCACGCGCTCAATCAATTAATCGGTTCGATGGCGATCGGTCACAATCGCTACTCCACGGCCGGGGGGACCGATCTCAAGAACGTCCAGCCGCTCTCGGTGAACTTTGCGTTTGGGAATCTGGCGCTTGCCCATAACGGGAACCTCATCAATGCCCAAGTGCTGCGTCACGAGCTCGAAGCGTACGGCGCCATCTTTCAGTCCACCTCAGACAGCGAAGTCATCATCCATCTGATCGCCCATTCGCGGGCCGTTACGTTGCTGGCCCGCATCATCGATGCGTTGAGCCAAGTTCGCGGAGCGTTTTCGGTCGTCTTGCAGACGGACGACGGGGTCATTGCAGTACGCGACCCTCATGGGTTCCGGCCGCTCTGTCTCGGCCGCCTGGGCGACACCTACCTAGTGGCCTCGGAAACCTGCGCGTTCGATCTGCTCGGAGCTGAAATTGTCCGCGAGATCGAGCCGGGCGAGTTGGTCGTGCTGAACGACAAGGGCGTGACGAGTCATAAGCCGTTTCCGCCAGTCAGTCCTGCCATGTGCGTCTTTGAATATGTGTACTTTGCTCGGCCGGACAGCAAGATCTTTGGTGCGAACGCAGTCTATGCCACGCGCAAGGCCTTGGGCAGACAACTGGCGAAGGAATCGTCGGTGCAGGCGGATATCGTCGTTCCCGTACCAGACTCCGGGGTGCCGGCCGCGCTCGGCTATGCCGAGGGGGCGGGGATTCCGTTCGAACTCGGGCTGATTCGGAATCACTATGTCGGCCGCACCTTCATTGAACCGGAGCAATCGATCCGCCACTTCGGCGTAAAGGTCAAGCTCAATGCCGTGCCG
>JANYBU010000016.1 GCA_025360665.1 Nitrospira sp. | reverse complement strand
CGCGAGTACCATCAATCATTCCTCCCACACGACAAGACGGCAGCCCGTGCACAGACTGCCGCCCCACCGACCCGATTAATGCACCAACGACTTGACGCGCTTGTACGCGAAAATCGTCAGCGCCACCCCAATGAACACCACGCCCCACGCAACGATGTCACCCTTGACGCTGGAGATCGTCGTGGATGTCGCGGCGTCTACTGGGAACACCTGCGCCATGGCTTCCCCAGCCATCAGCACCAGTCCCAACACGAACAGCCCCATTTTCTTGAACATCTGCAATCACCCCCTCTCACTCAGCTCTCCCAAGCAACAACTTCACGATCACACCGACCGCAAAGCCTCCCAGGAAACACGCGCCCGCCCAGTACACGAGGGCATCGACTGCCGCTTGATCCATCACGCACTCCTCTAGAGACCTGGTGGAGTCGCCAATAAGCCAGGAGGGGAGGCCAGCAATCCCGGAGGTGTCGCCAAGGGATCTGCCCGTCCAGGTCCCGCCCCAGGAGGAGGCTCACCCGCGGACATGCTCAGCGCATAGTCGCTTGCCGGACTCTCCGCAGACCTTGCCGGACCCTCCGCAGACGACGAAGGAGCCATGCCTGACGCCATCACCTGGTCCGATCGCATGCCGCCGTAGAGCACCCCCGTTCCAGAGAGCACCCTTACGCCGCGCACCAGGCGCGAAGAGACCGTGCCGCCTGACTCCCCCGCGATCTCGTCCTCCGTCATGAGACGGCCCTCGTCCGACACCCACAACCACTCCACCGTGCCGCCCCGTAGGGTCGTCATGCCGCCCTGAATGCGCACCGGCCGCACCGCTGATGGCACCACAACCGGCACAGACGCCACCGACTGAGACACTGGGGCCGCAGGCAACGGAGGAGGAGTCGGGAGTTTCGAGACTGGCGCCGCTGGTACGGGCTTCACACCGGAGAGCCAGCCACCCAAGGCAACCCACGCAACTGCCACGACCAACCCGAGTGCTCCTATGAGCAACGTCGGACTTTTCAAGATGGAGCCTCCTCGCGCCGTTTCCCTCACCGTCGCCGAGGAATAGCTCGAATAGTAGGCGTACAACTTCGGCTCGTACTTGCCCGAAAACATTCGAATGACTTCAAGCTCCTCGGGATTCCCTCGAACAGACGCCTGATAGCGATTCTTCAATCCGAACCGATCCAGCCGGCGAAACTTCGTGGTCACTTCCACCAACCGATTCACTCCGAGCGTGACTTGGCCATACTGTTGACACATCAACACCAGGTCGATACCCCGGTGCCGATGGGTTTCGAGCCACCGCAACAGCACCGGGTCCGTCTTGTCTTTCGAGCGAAATACAGTTTGCACTTCGTCGATCAACACCGCAGAGCCAGGCTCCACTTGCAGGAGACCTGCCTTTACTTCATCTCCAGAATTCCAGAGCGTAATTTGTTGTTGCAGCACAGCCAGCTCCACGCCCTCGAACAACGCGAGGCGATCCAGGTAGAAGCCATCGACAAACACATACACCCGCCGACCGGCCCGGACCCACTTGAGCAACCGCTCTGAGACCGCGTAGTAGGACTTCCCTGATCCTGGGACCCCTTCCAGCATTTCAATCACGCTCGATTCGCTCCCACACAGACCGACAACCAGACAGGTGTTCCACACGCTCAGACATCGCGCGTGCCGCGGACTCCACTAAACCTTCTGCGCACGCGAGCCGATACAGGCCCACACGCAACACATCTGAAAGCGTCAAACCCGTCGCACGAGCGACTTCACGCAACAGTGCGTCCTCGGCCTTTATGAGCTTGAATGAATGCGTCATGACCGCACGCATCAGGACCCCCACCGCACAAACGGCACCGATTGGAGCAGGAACCGTATCCCCATCGCCCCCGCGATAATGGCGATCGCTTGAGACATCCCCGTCGCTCCCAGCAGCCAGGCATACTGATCGGCGATCACCGGGACCGCCAGACCACCGGTACCCACAGACGCGAGGAGCGCATCAACGGGGAGCAGGATGGAATCCCACCCCACCAGCCAGATGTCTTTGAACGACGCAATCATGTCCCTCAGAAAGCAGTAGATGAGATTCAGCAGGGCGGTCATCGTGCCCCCACAAAGACGATCTTGTAGGCCACAAACCCCGCGATCGCGATCACGATCGAGCGAATCGCGGTCAGCATCCCGGACCAGGCCGAGAAATCCAGGGTAAAGGTGCCCAATAAGTTTGACTGCAGCGAGTAGGTCGGAATCGCCGTGGGCCACGTTAGCGTTTTCAGCAAGCTCAGCGCCGAGAGCAGCCCGCTCCCAGCCCAGAGGGTCAGATGCTCTTGTAGAATGCTGCCAAAGGTGCGTGACTCATGATTGCCCGCGGTGCAGGACACCGGCGCCGTGTCCTGACCGGTCTCTGTCGAGGTCGTGGTGACGGACCCATCCGGATTGGTGGTCGAGGTCGTCGTGGTGGTTTTCGTGTCCGTCGTCGTTTGGGTAGGCGTGTTGGTGGTGACCGTTCCCGTGGGAGGATTGGCGTTCGGGTTCACCACGAGGTCTGTGGGTTGCACACTCGTGGCCGGTACCACGGTCGTGGCGAGCCCGCTCTCAGGGACCGGGAGTGAACTGGTCAAATCCGCCGGCGTCGGTTGCGACTGTGCGCCCACCAGCGTGGTATTCGATTCCAACGAATTGGGACCATTCGCCGGCAGATTCCCTAAATAGGTTGCAATTTGATCCGCAGTGGGGGATCCCTGGGCGCCGATGCTGGGGTCAGTCCCGTTGTACAGGGCCGAGGCATAATGCAGATAGACGCAATGCGCCGACACCGGGACGCTCATCGAGTACGGACCAATCCATCCGTTCCCCATGGTCACGTACTGGCAGGTCGAACTGTTAGGCGCAGGAGGGTACGGGGCATACGCGGTCTCGACCCAGTAGTCATAGAGACCCCCATAGGCTGCGGTAAACGCCGCATCGGCCACATGCATCGTGGATGGGCCGGTCATCGTATTGGTGAACCCTGGAATCGTCCACGCCGCAGGCGGCGCCGCCGCCGCTTTGATCGCGGCCACCTTGCTCTGGTCGTACACATACATGGCCAAGGTCATCCCCGCGACAATGCCCAAGACCGGCCACCCCACCGACGACGCGACCAACCGCACCGCCACAGACCCCGCCGTGGAGGCGCTGATCCCCGTCGCCAATGAGGCCACCGTCGCCGCTCGTTGGGCTGTCAGCATCGTGGAGACGGCCGCTTGTGACGCCACGCGCACATAGCCCGTGGTCGACGACGACACCTGAAACGCATAGACCGGGAAGACCACGAGATAGCAGCAAATGACATCAACCAGCAGCATGTAGAGGCAGATGCCTAACTTCGTCCGCATACGATCCCCATCAGAAAACACAGGACGAACAACGCCGCAAACTCCAGCTGCTGCACGACTGTGAGCACGGTCCAGATCATCGATTATCCCGTTCTTCTCTACTTACTGGCCGGAGGTAAGGACACCGCCCCCGTGGGGGAATAGCCGGTCACATCGATGAACCGTTGCCCTTTGTATTCTCGGAGATTCACCGTGAGGTGACAGGGCTTCATCTTGTTGGCGTCCATCAGCTTGTAGAGGTGCTCGTGCTCGTCCGAGATGCTCGCCTCCAGGCTCGTCGTATCCTCGTCGAAATAGAGCATCGCGGTCCGATACGTCCGCGTCCCGTCCTGACTCGGCTTCGACTTCACCCCCATGACCACACAATTCGCCACAAACTTAGACATGCTTGCCCCTTTCATTCGTCCATTGAAACCAGCCCTGTCGAGCACAGGACCACAGAAACACGAACACGGTGCCACAGGCTCGACACCGGCCACGACATCGTGGCCCGCACATGTAGAGCCTTAGCTCGCCGGTTCGGCAGAGGCGGCAGAGAATCCGTCTCGGGGATGCCACTCCCGCATCTTCTGTCGGAGCCGCCGGACCTCCTGCGCGCTCCCCAACATCGTCATATGCCCGGGTCTCCATCGTTCCACTCCTTCCACGATACGATTGATAAGCCACCGTTCCCCCGCTTCCGGGTGTGCACAAAGCAGCCCCAACATCGGCGCCAAACTCTTTTCCACCCACCGTTTGACGTCCTCGATCTTCTTCACGGATGTGGCAATCTCCAGGCGCGCCCGCTGCATCCCCTCCGTCAGGACTTTCCACCAGTCCAGCAACGGTGTGTAATACCGATCCTTGGGGTCATCGGCGCGCGTACAGTCACGAAAATCCAAGGCACTGCGAAAGACCCCGACGATGTACTTCTGGAATTGATCCTGATCGAGCCCGGACAAGGCCATGCCCACGGCATCCGCACGTTCCGCTTTCCATTCCTTTTCCCAGCGAATCCACGACCCTTCGACCGGCCGATCCTTCGATTTCCGTTCCGCGGCTTTGTCGTAGATCCGCAAATAGGTGTCCGACTGGCGGGACCCCATGCAGAGGGTCTTCCCGGTGTCCAAGCCTGATCCGACATCGAGACCGGAAATGAGACGAGATTGGCGGAAGTGCGAGACACAGTTGCCAGCCTTCACCGCCGCGTAGATGCGATCGACATCGATCACGCCGTTGCGGTCATCGAGGGCCACGTCAATGCGCCCGAAATGCCCTTTCTTTTCAAAGACCCACGTGGCCACGTCGTGAAACTTCTGATAGGTCCAGTCACTGATCAACTCTTGCGACAAATCCACATGCACTTCACGCGGGGCCCAGAGAGCCGCCGTCCCGATCCGGCCTAACCCGCCACACCCCCCGCGTGACAACCAGCCTTGCCGGTAGCCCAGGAAGCCTTTTTTATCCTTGATCCATTCCCCGCCCACCCGTGCGATCACCTCATCGGCGGTGGAGTCAGACACGGTGAAGCGAAACCACCCAAGCGAACATGTCCATGCACTCATGAGACCCTCCGTGAAGAACCCTGGAAATTCCGCCCCCGTTTTACCGAGCGGGGGCGTTTCGGTGCGCGCCGCCGGCCTTTCCAAACCTATCAGGCGCAGATTCCCTCTCTCTTCACGACTAACGCGGCGCTGATCGTCTCTGACGGTGTGCAGGCACGGATTGGTTCACTGGGCGCGGGACGGGAATGGTTCAAGCCTTGGCGCACGATCATGGGATGGGAAGATGCCGCGGCGAAGCTCGCTGAACTACAAGTCATGCTCGAAGGGGTGTTCGAGAAGCGCCGGTTCCTCGACCTCGTACGGCACTTCATCGTGTTCGAGGGCGAGGGTGGCGGCAAACTCACCAAGAAGATGGCGGGCTACCACCAATTCCACGCGGTGAATGTGGCGGTCGAAGAAACCTTGCGCGCAGCTCGCCGCGCGGCGGAGCATCGGGCCGCGGATACGTTGGGCCACTACAAGTCGGGGCACCAGCCAGGTGGCGAACCTGGCGATCGGCGGGTCGGTGTGGTCTGGCACACACAAGGTTCTGGCAAGAGCCTGACGATGGCGTTCTACGCTGGCCGCGTGATCCTGCATCCGACAATGGAGAATCCCACCATCGTGGTACTCACCGACCGCAACGACCTTGACGATCAACTCTTTGGCACTTTCACTCGTTGCCATGATTTGCTCCGCCAGCCACCGGTGCAGGCCGCGGATCGCGCTGACCTGCGTGAGAAGCTGAAGGTCGCGTCCGGGGGCGTGGTCTTCACCACCATCCAGAAATTCTTCCCCGAAGAGAAGGGCGACCGCCACCCCATTCTGTCGAACCGTCGCAATGTCGTCGTGATCGCGGACGAGGCGCACCGCAGCCAGTATGATTTCATCGACGGCTTCGCCCGGCATATGCGAGATGCGCTGCCGAATGCCTCGTTCATCGGATTTACCGGGACGCCTATTGAGAAGACTGATGCCAACACATGCGCTGTTTTCGGCGACTACATTAGCGTCTACGACATCCAGCGAGCAGTCGTCGATGGTGCCACGGTCCCCATCTACTACGAGAGTCGGCTCGCCAAGCTGGAGCTGAAGGCATCGGAACGGCCCAAGATCGATTCCGAGTTTGAGGAAGCCACCGAAGGCGAGGAAGTCGAGCGTAAGGAGAAGCTCAAGAGCCGCTGGGCACAGCTCGAAGCCGTAGTGGGATCGGACAACCGGATCAAGCTGATCGCGCAGGACCTGGTGGATCACTTCGAAAGCCGGCTTTCGACGATGGAGGGGAAAGCGATGGTGGTCTGCATGAGCCGCCGAATCTGCGTCGAGCTGTACCGCGAGATGGCTGCGTTGCGCCCCCAGTGGCATAGCAATACGGACAACTTAGGCTCGATGAAGGTGATCATGACTGGGTCGGCCTCCGATCCGATGGAATGGCAGGGCCACATCCGCAATAAGAAACGGCGAGAGGACATGGCGCTACGGTTTCGCGATCCCAAGGACCCTTTTCAAATTGTGATTGTGCGGGATATGTGGCTGACAGGCTTTGACGCGCCAAGTCTCCACACGATGTACGTCGACAAGCCGATGCGCGGGCATGGGCTGATGCAGGCCATTGCGCGCGTCAACCGCGTGTTCAAGGATAAGCCCGGCGGGCTCGTGGTGGATTACCTTGGCCTTGCCGACGAACTTAAAAAGGCGCTGGCGACGTACACCGAAAGCGGCGGCACCGGGAAGACGGCGATCGATCAGGCCGAGGCTGTGGCTGTGATGCTGGAGAAATACGAGATCTGCCAAGGACTCTTCCACGGCTTTGACTGGTCGCGCTGGATGACGGGGAAGCCGCAAGAGCGTCTCTCGGTGTTGCCCGCCGCGCAGGAGCATATTCTTGCCCAGCAAGACGGCAAATCTCGTCTGCTGCGCGCAGTCACCGACCTCTCGCAAGCCTTTGCGCTCGCCGTGCCGCACGAGGAGACGTTCCGCATCCGCGACGACGTGGGCTTTTTCCAGGCCGTCCGCTCGGTACTGGCTAAGAACACGCCGGGCGAGCAGAAGACTGACGAAGAACTCGACCACGCAATCCGGCAGATCATCTCGAAGGCGGTCGCGTCCGACGAGGTGGTGGATATCTTCGCTGCGGCCGGGCTGAAGAACCCGGACCTCTCGATCCTCTCCGATGAGTTCCTGGCGGAAGTTCGCGGAATGCCGCAGCGCAACCTAGCGGTTGAGTTGCTCCGCAAGCTCCTGGCTGGTGAGATCAAGGCCCGATCGAAACGGAACGTCGTGCAGGCTCGCTCCTTCGCGGACTTGCTGGAACAGGCGATAAAAAAGTACCAGAACCGGGCCATCGAGACTGCCCAGGTCATCGAAGAGTTGATCGGCCTTGCGAAGCATATGCGGTCGGCCCATACGCGGGGTGAGACACTTGGCCTGACCGAAGATGAGTTAGCCTTCTACGACGCACTGGAGACCAACGACAGCGCCGTGAAGGTGCTGGGCGAGCCGACGCTGACCAAGATCGCGCGAGAGCTAGCAGAGATGGTAAAGAAGAATGTTACCATCGATTGGACGGTAAGAGAAAACGTGCGAGCGCAACTTCGTGTCCTGGTGAAGCGCATTCTTCGCAAGTATGGCTACCCACCAGACAAGCAGGAAAAAGCGACGCAGACCGTCCTGGAGCAGGCGGAGGTTTTATGTGCGGAGGTTGCTGTCTAATGATGACGTTCAAACCATCTCTTCAGATACAGTAAGTCAGTTGGCTGGTGGCCTTACAGCTGATGGACTAATCACCGAAAATCAACCCTTGGTCGTGCTAAACACAAAAGAAGTGTGTAAAATGACGATGGTTTGATCCATACTGATCCAACGAGCAACCACTATGGGTCGTAAAAAAATCAAGGTCTCAAAGCGCAGCTCCAGACTCCCTATTCACTACGCTCATGCCCCGCTTACCGAGGCATTAATAGACATACGCGTGGAGCTTCCTACCGAAGTTGGACTATCGAAACTGCTCGAAGTACATCAGCATGCTCATCAGGAGGACTACCCGAAACGAGAAGAGCTTTTGGTTGTACACGGACAAATGTCGATTGGCCCTGAAATAGGTGCGTCAGCGCGACAATCGTCAAATGGCTATCGCTTTATTAGCAAGGACGGCAGACAGATTTTCCAGGCTCGCCTGGACGGTTTTACCTTCAGCCGGCTAGCGCCGTACGAAGCATGGGAACCCTTCCGAGATGAAGCACGCCGTCTCTGGAATGCCTATCGGTCCATTGCCAATCCTAAGAATATCACTCGAATCGGGATTCGATATATCAATAGACTCGACCTTCCACTTCCCATGACCGATTTTAAGGATTACCTGAAAACAGTCCCCGAGATTTCTTCAGGTATGTCACAGGGGTTGAGCGGTTATTTCATGCAGCTTCAACTTCCGCAGGTTGATTTGAATGCCATGCTGGTATTGAATCAAGCTCTAATTCCACCCCCAACGCCCAAGCTAGTTTCAGTTTTGTTCGACATTGACTTATATTCTGACAGCGATTTGGCAAGCGAAGAGCAGGGCCTTTGGGAGCGGTTTGAAGCATTCAGAAATCGGAAGAACAAGGTCTTTGAAGCCTCTATCACTGATCGCGTAAGGAGGTTGATTGCCTAATGCCTACACTGACTGCTCTCCCAGGTAGAAAACCAAGTTTCAATGCCCCATTGACTGACAACTGGAGAACTCACTCGCCATTTGAGGGGTCTGCAGGACGGGTTTTGTATGAGGTTGCGGAGAAAATCTTAGAGGATTGGCTCGCTAGTTGCGAACAGGTCTATGTGCTTCGTGAGGTTAGCCAAGACTTAAGTTACCGCTCACTTCCCCCCAAGCGGTCATTTCTTGCCTCAGTCCGCTATCACCTGCGTGGACGCGGTGAACCTCTTTCATATCCCCTCGACGACGAATAATGTCCGACTCTTACTGGATCCCGGTCAACGAGCCGACCTTGAGGCAGGGCGACTATCTGAGCGATTGTCGTGTGCCACTCTTCCTCGATCCATCGGTTAAGTCCGTTCCCGTGGACATACCCGTTGATGAGTATGACCTTATTACTCTTACTCAGAGTTGTGATCTCGAACACGGCAAGATACACCTTGTAGCTATGTGTCCAATCTTCTTCATCACAGACTTCGAGAAGACAAACCCTGATTTTCAGAAGAAGGGTAAATGGAACGAAGTCAGGAAGGGAAGAGTCGAAGGGCTCCACATCTTAGGCTCACACTTGGAACCAGATAATAATCGAAAGGCGCTCGTAGTTGACTTCCGACAGATCTACAGCCTCCCGTATGAGTACCTTTTGAAGCACACCGCGCAGCTAGGTCCTCGTTGGCGACTTAAACCGCCATTCCTTGAGCATTTTTCTCAGGCCTTTGCTCGTTTCTACATGAGGGTCGGTCTTCCATCCTCGATTCCAGAATTCCAATAGTGAGGCTTCCCTTCGTGCCGCCTCTTACTATGCTTTTGTTGTAGCCCCGCCATCGGCCGACCGGCTAGCATCTGAGAGGGTGTAAACTCCCCCAAATCTGAGACGGTCAACTAAGAGGATCTGAAAAAGATCACATGCGTTGAACCTGGAGAACCTCAACGGAGGGGTTCACCCCACTTTGCTGTGCTAAATTTGTGCTATAAATCCTCACAAACGACCGAATTAGGCAGAACCAATAGAATCAGTAGAAAGCCAGCAAGCTCATGATTTTCAAGAATAAACGGGGAAACCTTCACAACATCGAGCAGTTCGAATCATTGGTCTTTTGCCACTCTTAATCAGCGGGCCGTAGGTTCGACCCCTACACGGCCCACCAAACCTCGCTTGCGCGTGCCGCCGACTTACTTTCGTTTTATCGTTATGAATGTCGGCGGATAAACCCCTCCAGCAGACCATCGGTTTCAAAT
>JANYBU010000405.1 GCA_025360665.1 Nitrospira sp. | reverse complement strand
CATCGCGAAGATGACCGCCTCTGCCATCGGCGGGAACACCCAGCCGGAGAGCCCGCTCAGATGGAACAGTGGGACCCACACGACCGTGATGGCGAGCGTGGCGACGAACACCGGGAGAACGATTTGATTCGCGGCGTCGATGATCGCTGTTTCCAGCGGCTTACCCGTCTCGAGGTGCGTGTCGATATTTTCGATCATGACGGCTGCGTTGTCGACGAGAATGCCGACGGCCAGCGCCAAGCCGCCAAGGGTCATGACATTGATCGACTGTCCGAGTATGTGCAGGCAGATGAGCGAGGCGAGGATCGAGAGCGGGATCGAGGTGAGCACGATGATCGTCGGCCGCCAGGAGCCGAGCAGCAGCAGCACGATGACGCCGACCAGCGCGGCGGCGATCACCATTTCGTGCACGACGTCCGCGATCGCCTGCTTCACGAACTCCGAAGCGTCAATGAGGAGCTTCACCTTCACGCCCTTGGGCACGACCTCCTGGATGCGCGGGATAATTTTCTTGACCCCGTCTACCACGGCCAGGGTCGACGCTTCGCTGCTCTTCATCACGACGAGGATGACGGCCTGCTGGCCGTCCACCAGCACGGCGTTCGTTTGCACCCGGCCGGCGAGACGCGTCACGCTGACGTCGCGCAGATGGATCCAGGCATTGCCCTCCTTCTTGATCGGGATGTCGTCGAAGTCCTCGATCTTCAGCGGTTGCGAGTTGGTCAGGACGATCCAGTCGGTTGACTTGATCTTGATGTCCCCCCCCGGCAGCACGAGATTCTGCTTGTCTAGGGCTTGGTGGATGTCGTCCGGGGTAATGTGACGGGCGAGCAATTTCTGTTGATCGAGATTGACCATCACCTGCATGTCCTGGCCGCCGTAGGGATGCGGCAGGATCGCGCCCGGTATCGTGACCAGTAGGGGTCGGATTCGCATAATACCGAGGTTATAGAGCTCCGCCGGTGTGTGTGAATCGGAGGAGATTAGCAATGTGGCCACCGGCACTTGGGATGGGAACAGACGCATGACCATGGGTGCGTTAATATCCGGCGGCAGTGCCTTGACAGTCGTCTGCGCAATCGCCGCGATATCGGCTTCGCTGCCACCCAGGTCGACTCCGTCCTCAAGATAAATATTGATAATGGAATTACCGAATAAGGAATTGCTCCAGATGTATTTGATGCCTTCCACCGTCTGGGTCAGGTAGCGCTCAAACACATAGGTGATGCGCCCTTCGACATCCTGCGGCATCAGGCCGTCGTAGATCCAGACGACAGAGCTGACGGGAATTTGGATAACCGGAAAGACGTCGGTCGGTGCTTCGAACACAGCCATCACCCCAAACACCACGATGAGGATGGCCAGCACAACAAAGGTGTACGGCCTTCGCAGGGCAATGAGAACGAGCTGATTCATGTACGAAACCTCCCCCAAGCAGTGTGAAGGTCTAGCCGTTCATGAGCAACTCCGCGTAATACGTGCAGGATCTCGTCGCGAACTGCTCGATCGCCGGAAGAGGTCGAATGGCATATATACTTCGGCCTTCTTTTCACGATCCAACTCCCAGTTGTTGATTCGACGTGACAGGCTCTGTGCGTCAGGACATCACGGTGTTCCTGTTGGCACCCTAGCTCCATCACATGATGTGTCCATGAAAAAAATCATGAAGAATTCTTCATCGATGTTACGAGTCACGCGCTTGTGCTTCGTATTCATTTTTTGAACGAACCAGCCTTCGTAGGCAGGAATACGGTGCCTGCTAGGAGTCAATCTACAGTCAATTCCATACATTCTGCGAGTTAAAATACTCCCCCTAGTAAACTTACATGACAGACCTGTCACTTTCCCCAGTATGGTCCGCTCGTGCAAACCCCTATCCTCTCTCTTAAGGCAAGATCTTTGAATGGGAATGGAGGTTCCGAGGTACAGTATGGCCACGAGCATGGGCAGATGCGTCACCGATGCCTCAACGTGGACGCGCCCGAAGTGTGAGACCAGCTGTTCATCTATCAACTCGCTCGGCCTGAATCTTTGTCTCGATCGCAGGACACCGTCCACATTGCCTGTCACCGGCGTGAAGGCTCTTGCTGCCGGTTCCTTTGCGGATGGATAATGGACAGAGATGAGACGAATTCCATGGTGTTGGCTTAACCAGTCACAGAACAGCTTATTCGGAACTCCTAATAGAGCCGTCGAGGCCTCAATCCGCTTAAAGGAAACCGAGTGTAAACCATGTATCGTAAACGGGACGCAAAGAGTCACAATACAACCAGACGGCTACTGATCCTTATCATCGGTTTGGGCATCGGCGTCTTCTTCCTTGATCTATCTCTTCCTCTGGGAATCGGGAATTCTGTGCTCTACGGTGGGCTCGTCATTCTGTTCTTTCTCTTGCCATATCGGAAAGGCCCATTGATCACGGCGATCATTTGCTCTGTGGTCGACATGACCGATATCATGCTGAAGCCCACGCTCGACGGCGTGCCACTGTGGATGGGCGTCACCAATCGGTTGTTCAGCCTGACGGCGATTTGGCTGCCCTTACTGTTCTTCCTGCATCGGCGACGGGCCGAAGACCTGTTACAGGGGGCGCACGATGAACTCGAAACGCGGGTGGAGGCGCGCACACATGAACTGGCCGCTGTGAATCAAGCGCTCGTCACCGAGATCGCAGAACATACGGAAACCGAACAGTCGCTTCGCGCGAGCGAGGCCGTGTTGCAGGCCAGTCAACACGAACTCCAGCAGAGTCGTGCGGATTTGCGGGCCTTGGCAGGCCAGCTGTTAACCGCACAGGAAGCAGATCGACGGAGAATATCCCGCGACCTGCACGACGACATCAATCAACGTCTGGCCATGCTCTCGATGGATCTTCGGCGGATGGAGAAAGATCCGTCGAAGGATCTGGAGCCTCTCCGGGATGGGATTCGACGGGTATCCGACAGCCTGGCCGCTATCTCGGACGATGTGCGACAAATGGCCTATCGCTTTCATCCGTCCATTCTTGATGACTTGGGGCTAGTGAAGGCCGTACGCCGCCTGGTCAATGAGTTTTCCGACCGCACAGGCATCCAGTGCTCCTATGTGCATAAGGACCCGGTGGGCGTACTGCCGCCCGACGTGACCATTTGTATCTATCGTGTCGTACAGGAATGCCTCAGCAACATTTCTCGGCATGCCCAGGCCACACAGGTGGAGGTCGAGCTGATTTGCGAGGACGATGAGGTCAGCCTCTCAGTCCGCGACAATGGCGTGGGATTTGACGCCTCGCACGGAGATCAGATGAGCGGGCATTTGGGCTTGCTGAGTATGAAAGAGCGTGTACACATGGCAAAGGGAACGTTGGAGGTAGAGTCAACACCCCAGCACGGCACAGAGATCCGGGCGGATATTCCGTTGGGTCAAGGAGAACTCCATGCCTAAGCCGCGTATCTTACTGGCAGACGATCATACCTTTGTGCTGGAGGGGTATCGCCGTATCCTGGAAGAGCACTATGAGCTGGTCGGCACGACCGGGGATGGGCGCGCACTCCTGGCGGCCGCGAAAACAGCGCAGCCTGATATCGTCGTCCTGGACATCTCCATGCCGTTGCTCAATGGCATCGACGCCGCGGCGCAGCTGAAAAAGATCTGTCCAACAGTCAAAATCATTATCGTGACGATGCACGCCGATACGGAGTATGTTCGGTCGGCTTTTGAGGCGGGAGCTTCGGCCTATGTGCTCAAGGGGTCGGCGGTGGATGAATTGGAACTAGCAATACGGGCCGTGCTCGGAGGCCATTCCTACATTACGCCGCTGATCACGAAAGAGCTGGTAGACGTCTATTTGTCCACAACTTCGGAGAAACCGAAAGGCCTCACTCTGCGCCAGCGCGAAGTCCTGCAGTTCCTCGCCGAGGGACGGACGGCCAAGGAGATCGCAAATCTCTTGCATATCACATCACGAACTGTCGAATTTCATAAGGGACAGATCCTGGACACCCTCAAGCTTAAGACTACTGCAGATTTGATCAAATACGCACTTACCCATGGCATCGTCAACGCACCGTAATTGACCGATCAGCCCCCCTCCCCCTCGTAGAAATTCTCCTGTACGCCTGCGGTTTTTACGAGTTCCTTACCATGAGCAACGGCGGTATAGTTGTGCGTAATGAACTCCTGAACACGGCTAGTCCTCTTCGCATGCGGTGATGAAGTGGCTTTCGAGTTACTGGACATTGTCGAGCAGCAGGTGCGATCGAATAAGCTCGATGCGGCGCTCGACACGGCTAGCAGGATTGCTGATGCGACAGACTGGTCAGCCGCTATGGAAGCCATCGCAATCGGTCAATTCAAGGCTGGAGACCAGCATGGCGCTCTTCACACAGCCAAACTGATTCCCCATGAAATCAACCGTAGCGGTACCTTGATGCACATTGCGTTCGCACAGGCACGATCGGGACACGTGAAAGGCGCGATCGAGACAGTCAATCAAATCAAAGCGCCATTACGAAGAGATGCGGTACTGCTCGGGATCGCATTCATCCGAGCGAGAGCCCATGACATTCCAGGAGCTCTCGCCACGGCGCGCAATATGGGAAGTGAATTAGCTCGAGCAAGAGCCTATAGGGAGATCTCTCAATATGAATGAGGGCGCGGGTGCTCATGTGTACTGCCCCACTTAATTTGTGGACAGCTTGTTGAAAATTGCTAACCTTCAATTCCGCAGAGAATCCCGCCCTCTTCGTGTCTCCACTTCTCAAGGGACAGCCGGGTGCACTCGCTCGTTCCTCTGGTGATAGATCTTCGGCTGTCTTCTGCCGAGATGGATCTTGAATAAATTCAGTGGGTTCCCTGTACCCGACTGACTTAGATGCCTGTCCACATTTTAAGCGGGGCAGTACAAAACCGGCGATGGACGGTTTTGTAATTCGGATAGCACTGGGGCAGCAGGTGCCACTGCGCGCCTGTGTTCAGAATCCAGAGCACCGCCTCCAAGACGGCCCGCATAGGCCCGGGCTTGCGACCCGGGTGACTGTCCGGGATGTGCTCTTCGGGGAAATGCTCCCGAATCCGTTCCCACTGGTCATCACGCAGACGCAGCATGCCAGGACTTATACGTACGAATGTTCCTGCTGTCAACTATTTTGAGATAGGTTCTAATCAAACGACCAAGCGAGACCTATGGCAACGGTTCTCTCTTGCTCACACGCAACGTCGATGAAAGTCGTTTATCTTCAGTTGGCCTTTCCTTCTTGGGGAAGTGCAATTGTAACAAGTAACCCACCCATTACGTCTCCTGCCTTGAAATCCCTCTTTAGGCTTTTTGGGTGCACATTGTGACAATCGGCGCAGTGCTGAGACACGGCTTTATCGGGGTAGAGTGCTTGGAAGATGCGAGCCTTGCCCTCAGTTGAAACGGCTGTATAGGGACGATCGGTATTCACGAGGATCTTCATAAGCCCGGTCCGCTCGAACTCTGTCGTTGGGCGATTCTCTTTATTTATCGCCCAACTGCTGATCAGCCGGAATCGAATCCCTTTTCGCTGTTCAGCCGCGAGCCGCCCCGATTCCTGTAAAAATTGGGCGGGTAAAGGGAGATCTCCGTCCGCTCTCCAGTTTTCCGAGGCAAAGACCATGCCTTTCTCCATCATCCGATCTACAATCTCGGTCTGGTAAAAAGTTCGATCCGCCTGGACCACACTATGCACATAATCGGCGACAATTTCGGGGGATATGCCCTTGGGCGGATCTGTCTCCTTGCTCGCGGCAGAGAACACCCACTGACCAAGTAGGCAAGTGAAGGTGGTTCCAACAGCGAGTCCCAACCAAAAGCCTCTCATGCTCACGATGCGTCCTCCATTTCTGTTTCTACTTGTGGCTTGATTCGCACTTTGCCTCCAAGAGCCGCGCTCGCAAACCAATGTTTTTGAAAGAACGCCTATGTCGACCTTGCGCGAGGAAGCTCATGGCCCTACACGTGTTCTTCACAAGGGAGCGTAAACACCTTGAGGGGAACCGGTTGCCCCTGGGCTGTGTGAAGTGCCGTGAGCGCGCTGACTGCCCTGTCTGCTTGATCGGATGGGAGAACCGAAAAAATGATGGAATTGATGTCAGGATTGAGGAATGCCCCATCCACTCTGCCAGTGAGACCCTTACCCTTTACGTTGCTGATTATGGTGTACGCACTAATGCCATTCTCTCGCAAGAGCGCTTCCAACTCACTTAACATTGAGTCCCGAGCCACAATGAGTAGCATTTTCATTTACAAACCGTGCCTCCTTCTAATTCATTTGTTTTTGATCCGTCGCGACGATACAGAAAAAGCCGTGAAAAATCAAACTAACCCGTGGCCAAAAGCAGCAGGGTTTCTGACCTCAGGAGTGACTTGGCGTTGACCTGCCCCCAGTTGTTAGGCCACCGCTCAAGTTCCTTCACGCCGACAAGCTGATCGGTGCGAAGGTACGAGTCTCTGGGGCGGGTGGCCGATACCCCAGCACACTAGCTTCCGAACTTGCAGCAGGTGTTCTTTGTACGTGCGGCAGTCTGCCTTCGTGATTGCCCCTATCGGCTTGTCCCCGCCCACTGCCTCAACGAATCGTTCGAGTTCAGACTTCACCTGTAAGTCAGTGCGCTTAGCTCGCGTATTCTCTTGGAAGTACAGCCGGACCACGTCAGAGAATGGCTTGCTTGGTGATGGCTTGGCTACGACTATGGCGGCAGAGCCGTTGACAGAGCCTCCCCCAGCGACGGCAGAGCGTGTCTTGTATTTCCCCTCCCATCGGTCATTTTCAATCTGCAAGTACTCCTGCTTCGCCAAGAGTAGCCGCCTACACAATCGTCCGAACTCTGCCCCCTCGTGATCAAACGCCGGAAGTCCAGCGGCCTGAAGTAGTGCATCGGCTTCACGCTCCACCTTCCTCCAGTTGTTCGTCACGAGTGCTTCATGCGCTTCGTCCAGTTGGTCTGAGAGGACGTGCCAAATCCCCTCTCGGTAGTCGTCAGAGAGTGACCCGGCCAGGGTTCGAGCGTCTTCCGCTTCGTCCAGTTCGACTTCTAGCCAATGCGATACCAAGGCTTCCCGTTGTTCGTTGGTCATACGGTCTCCCTGTTTCTTGAGCGTCAGAAAGAGTCGCTGGATTCTCGCCGTCCACTGTGCGGACTTCAGTGTAGCTTCGTCCTTGTCTTCTGTCTTCAAGCTTCGCCAAAGCTGCTCACGACCCTTGAAGTAGGGCTGAAGCCTGCGAGGAACGACAGAACGATGGTAGTAGGTTTTGCGCTTGGGATGGAGAAACGCTGTAGCCATAGAACCTCCAAAAAGTGTAGCTCGGTGGATCTGTGCTACAACTTCCTGGAGGATAAAACGCTGAATCGCACAGAGCAGAGCGGCGTTTAGCGTTTTACTGGTGTCCCCAACGGGATTTGAACCCGTGAGAAAAGTGGGAGAAAGCGTTCTTAAGATCACCCCGCAAGTTTCTGGTCAAATGATTGCTAAGAGGAAATTTAAAGTTCGGCAGGAGAAGGATTAAAAAAATATTTTCTCTGTTTTACTGCCTACACTGTGCCTACATGGAGGCCAGCTGGAATGGATAAGCTTTGTAAGTGGTTGATTTTGGTGGGCCGTGTAGGGGTCGAACCTACGGCACGCTGATTAAGAATCGGATCACGGTTATTGTTACAAGGGTTTGATCGGTCAACGGTTTCCCCGTTCTTTCGTGAAATCGGATGCCTGCGAATTCTCGATAGATTCTATTGAGTCTGTAGAGTCTGTAATTTCTACCCTCTCTATCACAAATTATCACAGCGAAGGCCCGCCGATTTTCAATCCGAATCGGGGGCCCAAAGGCCGTTTCGACTTTGAAAACGCCCAATTGTGATAAGTGTGATACCCTTCCAGTCCGCTGCCGCAGGACTGACCTCGCAGGAACAATCCGCTGGCTCTTACGTAGTTCCCAAAACCCCCTCCTCAGCAGCGCTATCCTCACGTCGATTTTTATAGGGCTTTGGCATATCCTTCTGCCTGTACCAAAAACAAATCTCTTTGATTCTTGTATGGTGGAAAAGGATCGGTTGCTAACGATGGATGCCTAGTATTGAGCATCCCTCTGTATTTCGTCTTCCAACGGGTAGAGTTAGGCGATCAGTGTTCCAGATGCTGACTGCTGATCCACGAGTGCAGGAACTGCACCGGCGACAGGCAGCCAGGGAGAAACCGGCGATCTTCGTAGACCGTCCTGTCCCTATCGCAATGGGGGTCAGAGGAAATATCGGTGGAGGTTTTGGCCGGTAGTGCCCTTCTGGCCAGTCGGTTTACTTTTCTCCTCCAGGGAGGGACACCTCCACCTTTCCGCTTGAACATATCGCAGGTAGCCTGCTAGTAACACGTAACACGCCGGGGACGTGTCCTTCACGCACGCGTTGCACGCAGAAAAATGTGGTATACACACCGTGCTCGCGTATGAGGTTCGAGGTCCGGTACTTTTGCCCATCAGCAAGTTTCTAGTCAGTTTGTGGTGGAGGTGATGCGGATGTCATTCCAGCTGTGATCGTATAACAGAGGGGTGAGGGAATATGAGGGACATCGAAGGGAATTATAGGGCGTTGCTGGCCGTGACCAACGCCCTCAATTCACAACGTGACACGGACGGTCTTTGGCGCGTGATCATCGAGCAGATTAAGAAAGTGGTGCCTTGGGAGCGAGCCGGCGTCACGCTGTACAGCGCAGAATCGGACTCTTTCCGGTTTTACGTGGTCGAAACGAGCATGCCCACGCGCGTGCTCCAGCGGGATGCGGTCATCCCTAGAGCAGGCAGTGCGGTGGGCTGGGTCTATGAGCACCGACGCGTACACGTGCGCCCGGATCTGACGCGGGAGCGCTTGTTCGTGGAAGACGATTTCTTTGCGCAGGAAGGTCTGGGTCGTATGATCAACCTTCCTCTCTTGGTTCACGATACCTGTCTAGGGACGTTGAACATCGGGAGTGTGCAGACAGGGTATCCGGATGTGGAAGATATGGAGTTTCTAGAACAAGTGGCTTCGCAGATTGCGTTCGCGATCGACCATGTGCAGGCCTATGAGCAGATTAATCGGCTGCGTGAGGAACTGGCTCGGGAAAACGAGTACCTGGTTGAAGAAATCAAACTCACCCACAATTTTGGCACGATGGTGGGGAAGAGTGTGGCGCTTCGACAAGTATTGATGCTCGCGCAGGCGGTCGGGCCGACCTCGACCGCTGCTCTGATTACTGGCGAGACGGGAACCGGCAAAGAACTGCTGGCGCGGGCGATTCACGAATTGAGCCCGCGTCGCCACAAAGCGTTCATACGAGTTAATTGTGCGGCGCTGCTAATTGGGCTCGTTGAAAGTGAACTGTTTGGTCACGAGCGTGGAGCGTTTACCGGGGCGGACCAGTGCCGACTCGGGCGGTTTGAACTGGCGAACGGCGGGACGCTCTTTCTGGACGAGATCAGCGAGATGCCGTTGGAAACCCAGGCCAAGCTCTTACGAGTACTGGAGGATGGGCAAGTCGATCGGGTAGGAAGCTCCCAGTCGAATCAAGTGGACGTGCGCATCATTGCGGCAACCAATGCCGATCTGGTTGCCGCCATCGGCACTGGCAGATTCCGAGCCGACTTGTTTTATCGCTTGCACGTGTTCCCGATCGTGATCCCGCCACTCCGGGACCGACCGGAGGATATTCCGCTCCTTGCCCGTCATTTCCTGGAGTATTTTCAGTCGAAACTGAAGCGGCCGCGCCTGGACTTCGGTGCGCAAGTGATGGACAGACTCGTCCGATACACGTGGCCTGGCAATGTCCGCGAACTTCAGAACATGATCGAGCGCGCGGTGATTCTCGCCCGTTCGTCAACGATTGTGATCGATGACCAGTTTCTGATGCCTCCGAGTGCGCTGGCGAAGGCAGACGCTACGGATAACCTCCATGAGCTGGAGCGGCTGCATATCCTTCAGATGCTCGATCGTACAATGTGGCGGATCTATGGACCGGATGGTGCCGCCGCTCAGCTTGGCCTCAATCCGAGCACCCTGCGCAGCAGACTCAAAAGGCTTGGTCTAAAACGTCCGGTTCACCTTGCTTCGATCTAAGACTTCTCCGCAGAGATTCATTCCAATACGCCGCGAGTATTCACGGTAGCCTTTTTTCCTGTTAGGTGGTCTCCGCATTCGCTGTTTCATCGAAACTGCCTCGTGATTTCAACCTGCTCTTCAGGAGACCTCCGTTGAGAGCATCACTGGGGCCGTCGTTCCCGTGCGCCAGGGTGCAGTCCTATGACGTAGAGCAAAAGGTCAGAGGACACAAGGGACGCGGAGGGAAGGTTTTTTCTTGCCGGGATGAACTCGTATGATGACCAGTGGCGAGGGTGGCATGCCAAGATAACAGCGTCGACTGATCATGTCCACGTTGGGTCTTATCGTTGGGACGATGTTGGTTGTGATCCTCATAGCCACACTGAGTCAGGCCGGATCTTCTACGCCGGGCCAGGACCATTCCGCCAGACCTCGTCGAAGATGTGGTGGAGAGCTATTCCTGGCGGACTGCCATGATGGAGTAGCAGCATCATCATGGAGCCACTGTAGAAGGACGTACGAGATCCGTTGACCGGCATCACCCGCCCTCTGAACGTTGTTATTCCACGTTGACAGCATCGCGATATATCACGTATTCCGTGACATAATGCGTGATATTTAACGGTCAAATTATGACTATGTGATCTCGCATTATCCACGCATGCTTTAATTTTCATCGCTTTTACAATGTATTTCGCGTGCTGCACTCGTGGAACATGTAGTCAGGCGAAACAGGCACAGTGGTTGCTTATGAAGCACATGTTAAGTTTTATGTATGTTTCATGTCAGCCAAAATTCATAGCAGACCATATGTGGGGAAGTGTGAAAAAGCGCGAAAGAATGTCCTTTGGTGAGGACAGGGTTCATTGGCTGTATTGCGAACTGACTTAGGAGGCGTTACCCATGTTTGTGTCACGCAGGCAGTTCTTAAAAGTCACGGCAGGGACGGTCGCCGCCGTGGCGGTGGCGGACAAAGTCCTGGCGTTCACCGCGCTCCAGCCAGTCATCGAAGTCGGGAACCCGTTGGGGGAGTATCCGGATCGGTCCTGGGAGCGTGTCTATCACGATCAGTATCGGTACGATTCCTCCTTTACCTGGGTCTGTTCCCCGAACGACACGCACGCCTGCCGCATCCGGGCCTTCGTCCGTAACGGCGTCGTGATGCGGGTCGAGCAGAACTACGACCACCAGACCTATGAAGACCTCTACGGCAACCGCGGAACCTTTGCCCATAACCCGCGCATGTGCTTGAAGGGGTACACCTTCCACCGCCGCGTCTACGGCCCCTATCG
>JANYBU010000438.1 GCA_025360665.1 Nitrospira sp. | reverse complement strand
TGATGGTGCCGATCATTTTCTACAATTTGGCCCAGCATCTTGTCGCGGGAACGGTGCATGAGATCACAGGGAGGACGTTGACCAACCAGAAGTCTGAGAGTGGTTAGGGGGATACTGTCCACGGCGAAGAAGCGTCAAGCGTACTACCAAAAACAGTTGTTTGTGACCCTTTTCAAAGCTTCTATCTAACTCCAGCTAATTCCACAGAAGAGCAAATAGATTCCTGGTATTGTTTTTGGTCCGCGTAGCCAGCTTTTTCTTTAGATTGCTTTGCCATTCCTGGATTCATGAGATAACTATGAAGATAATAGAAAGGGAATTTCGAGTCATGTTCGCAGTCGACAGATAGTTTTGACATCCGCAGTGAGGATGGGTCGCGAGACGATGAGGATGACTCAAGAAGATTTAGGCCCACCCGACTTGAAAGTGGTCGGACTCCAGCTTTGGGTGCACGGACGCCAGTACCCAGATGCTACAGACGCATATGATGGGAATTGGCTTAGAGTGACAGCCCATTGCGGGGCTCTCGGGGCGAGTGTTTGGGCATCTGGAGCGATTCTCTTGGTTCAGGACCTTGTCAGTTGGGCCAATGAGTGTGACGCACTTCAACAAGGTCGGTGCGAAGAAGCGGAACTCGCACCGATGGAACCAGAACTCAAGGTAATTATTCGACGATCTGACTCTCTGGGGCATTTCGCAATGCAAGTAAACATCACACCCAATAACATGACGCAAGATCACTTTTTCGAATTCGAAATTGATCAAACTTACCTGCCCGAAATCACACGGCAGTGCCGAGCGATCGAGGGACAGTTCCCCGTTCGAGGTACCAAAGAAGAACATGCTGGCTAACGCTCGCTTCGAGTCGACCGGTTCGACCGTCTTCGCTAGTCGCAAACATTGGTCTACCGGGGACTCCCGCGCACACCGTTAGGCTAACACGAACCGGTAAACCTACGGCTAAAGGTAGAATAAAGCGAAATGGATCACCATTTGAAGGACGATGGTGCATGACAAGCAGTGAAACCAAAAAGAAGTCCAAGTGCCGATGGCAGCCGATGCCCGGCGGGCGCGGCTGCATAGGAATGTGAGGCGGTATGCCGGTGGCGTCGTGGCTCTGGGTGGAACTTCACGATCTCTTCGAAACCGACGACGGGTCGTTGCCCGAGGTGTGCGTCGACTACACCGATCCCGAGGCGATGGCCCGTGGCTATGTCCTCCTGCGCAAGCGTGCTCACAAGGTGCTGCCAGAAAATGCGTCGTTCTGGTCCGTCGCCGAGAATCGGGAGCAGTCCCTCGATTCGGTCTCGAACGCCGCCGCTCTTGTCGTCTCGCGCGAGGCCGAAGCATTCCACGTCGTGTTCCAGGGCATTCAATCTCACGGCGTCACGCTCCCTGATCTCGGCGTCTTCGTCTTTCCCGACCAGCTTGCTCTCGATTACCGTATGGGGCCCCCGTGGGGGCCCGCAAAGGTCGAAGCCTTCTTCGACCTTCTCTCAGAGCTTGCGGATTTTGATCCGCACACTTCGCTCTCTCTCGAAGAAGGAGTCCTGACTGAGGTTGTGGCCCGCTTCCAAGCGGCGTGGCGGCGGTGGATCGAAGAGCATGCCGCCTAACAAGCGACCGCAGCTGAGCCGCGCTCCGTCAGGCTATATCCCAGGCCTGGAAACCCCTAGGCCATCCTTAAGTTACCGATCCGATCAAAGGGCCTCGCATGGACTGACCCCCTAGATTGAGACACGGCAAATTGGCACACTTGGCACACGAAGGGGGTGACAGGTGGCCAAGAAACGCGTGGGCAAGTTTCCGAAGGCCTTTCGGCAGATGGCCGTGGACCGGCTGAATCAGTGCGAGAATATCGTGGTACTCGCGAAGGAACTCGGCATCAGTCGGCGGCTGTTGTATACGTGGCGCGAGCAGCTTGAGCCGCGGGAGAGCCACGGACCGCCAGCGAATTCTCGCGAGGCCACGCTCCGGAAAGAAGTCAGCCACCTCAAGCGGGTGTTGGCGGAGAAGGTGCTGGAAGTCGATTTTTTCACAGGGGCCTTGCACACCGTCAAGGCGCGACGCCAGCGGAACGGCACAGCTGGCGCGCAGGCATCTACGCCCACATCCGGGACGTGATGTCGAGGCAAGGCTCCTTGAGTATCGAGCGGATGTGTGAGCTGGCACAGGTCAGCCGGGTGGGTTTCTATCGGTCGTTGCAGGCGGACCAACCCCTAGAAGAAGAGATGGCGGTGCGGACGGCCATTCAGGGAATCGCCGTCGCACACCGGCGTCGGTATGGTTATCGGCGCATCACGGCGGAACTGCGTCGGCGCGGGATGCTGGTCAACCACAAACGGGTGGGGCGGCTCATGCGCGAAGACAACTTGCTTGCCGTTCAGTCGCGGGCCTTCGTGGTGACGACGAATGCCGATCACGATCTGGAGGTCTCGTTGAATCTCGCCAGCCGCCTGACACTCACCGGGATGAATCAGCTCTGGGTGGCGGACATCACCTATATTCGACTGCGCACGGAGTTCGTCTACCTGGCGGTGATGCTCGATGCATACTCACGCAAAGTTGTGGGCTGGGCGCTGGAGCGAACACTGGCTGCCCGGTTACCGATCGCGGCGCTGGCCTACGCCATCGCGGAGCGGCACCCGCCGCCTGGGGTGGTCCATCATTCCGATCGCGGCGTCCAGTATGCCTCCGAAGCGTACGTGACCCTGCTGCGAGCGCACCACATGCTCCCGAGCATGAGCCGGCCGGCCAACCCCTATGACAACGCGAGTTGTGAGAGCTTCATGAAGACGCTCAAGCGGGAGGAGATCTACGCCAACACCTATCGGGATCTCGATCACCTGCGCGTGAACCTTGCGGCGTTCATTGAGCAGTACTACAATCGCGTCCGGTTGCATTCGGCGCTGGGCTACCATTCCCCGGAAGAGTTCGAGAACGCAGCGAGTTCGACGACCTCTGCGACCGGAGCCACCATGCGGTTTTTCAGGCCTCGCGTGTTTGCTCAAACGGCATCATCAGCTAGGGATCAGGCTGAAGCAACAAAGGCGGGGGTGCGGAGCACCATTCAATAAACCACCAAGTGTGCTCATTTCCGTGTCTCACTGGAGGGGTTCACCCCAGCCGATTGTGCTCATTTTGTGCTCAACTCCAACTCACTCCAGCTCACTCAGGCCTACTCCAGCCAAAGTTGGCTTTTGCGTAACTCTTGGCTGGACTTGGCCTGAATGAGTCTGAGTGGGCTGGAGTAGGGTCGTGACAGCGCTTTCCTAAACCGTTTGTCGTACGTTCAATTCGTATCGGGGGCACCAATTTTTCACGCAGTTAGCCCCTCGTGGCTGTTCCTCTCCCCCTCACTGTGCTCGCCATTGTGCTCACTCGGGGCAAGACTCGCGGCTGAGAATGAGCCCGCATTCGACTCCTGCGTTTCTTCGAACGAGAGTCCGGGTCTCACTCGGTGCACCAGATTCATGCGTGCGCGCGCGTCGTGGATGTCCGCCTCGGAGACAATATCGTAGCGATCAAACACGGATCGGGTCCGGTGTCCGGATATCTCCATCGCGATGCGCTCAGAAATCCCCCGTCGCACCATGTTGCGAATCGCGGTTCGGCGGAGGTCGTGGAAGAGTTTATCTGTGAGCCCGACCCGCTGGCAGATTTTGTCCCATAGTTTCTTTTGCACCCGTGCGAGTCGTTCGCCTCGATAGTGGCAGACCCACGGACTCGCGGGATACCGACGGCTGGTCTGGTCCCTCCACTGGCGTAGCACCGCGCAGACCTCGGCAGGCACGGGAATGAGGCGGCCTCGCCCGCTCTTGGTAGTTCCCGGTTCCAGGCGCACGAGCCCCTCAGCCAGATCCACCTGTTCCCATCGGAGCATGAGGACTTCGCCCATGCGCATGCCGGTCCAATAGGCGAGGATGAAGGGCACTTTTAGGTGATCTGGTAAGGCGGCTCGGAGCAGGGTGTACTCCTCATCGGTAAAGAAGCCCTGCCGCACATTATGTTCCTTGAGGTGTGGAATATGGGGAATCGTGGACACGAGGGGAGGCGTCTGGCGGGCCTTCAATCGAAACATGCGCTTGAGTGCGGCCAACTCCCGATTGATGGTCGCCGAGGTCACCCCCTCTGAGAGCCGTCGATCAATATAGCCCAGGAGGTGTTGGGTGGTGATCAACCGCGCACGGATTGCGGAGAACTGGATTGACAGCCGATTGACAAGCTCCTGAGCCCGGTAGGCGGTCTTGCGGCCATTGATGCGATAGTCTTGCAGGTACAAGCGTGCGAGATCTTCAAACCGCGTCTTCTCGGCGTGGAGGGCGGGGAGCTTGCCCTGTCCGATGTCCCCTTCTCGCAGGCGGAGCCGCGAGGTGGCCACGGATTTCATGGAGGACTTGGTACTCTCCCGGTAGAGCTGTCCCTGACCATAGTATTGAATCCACCAGGTCTGTCCGCGTTTGTAAATTCGCCCCATCCCCACCCCTCCTGATGGATCGCTCCGCTCGAGGTCACAAGTCAAGCCCCCTAGCGGATTTTGACCCGATCGAGGTAGGCATCGAGATCCAGCCGATCGACCAGAATCCGTCGGCCAATTTTCACATGGGGGACCTCTCCTCGGAAGGTCAGATCACGCAGCGTCCAGTAGGAAATGCCCAAATAGGCCGCAGCCTCCTGCTGCGAGAGGAGGCGGGGGGCTGGGGTGTTAGCGTGCGGCATGCTGGGCCTCCCGGAGCCGACGCTTCAACGTGGATCGGCTACAATGCAACCGGCGCGCGATCTCGAATAGCGACAGCCCCTGTCCTTGCAGCAGGGCGAGTTCCGCGTGATCAACCCGCACGGTGGGCCGCCCAAGTCGCACGCCTTTCGCTCGAGCCTGAGCGAGCCCCGCCTTCACGCGTTCCCGAATGATGTCCCGTTCCAACTGCGCCATCGCGCCGATAATCGTAAACATCGCATGGCCAATGGGGGTCGAGGTATCGAACTGTTCTTGGAGGGAAATGAAATGGAGGTTGAGGGCCCGAAACTGCTCGAGGGCGGTGAGGAGATGTGTCACCGACCGGGCAAAGCGGTCAAACCGCCAGACCAGCACCGCCTGAAACTTCGCGGTCCAACTCGCTTTTATCAAGCGGTCGAGTGCGGGCCGTCGTTCTTTGGCCCCTGAGAATCCGTGGTCCACGAACTCTTCGAGAATCTCCCACCCCCGTTGCGTCGCATGGGCTCGTAAGGCCGCCAGTTGCACTTCGGGGTCCTGGCCCTCGGTACTCACTCGGGCGTAGAGCGCAATCTTCATCGCGTCGCTCCATGAAAGATCAGCACATATTCATGGAGGGTGGGAATGAAGGACGTGGGGCCATATTGGAAATGGCGCGCCCGCCGTTCATGGTCGCCTGCTTTGATCAACACGGCTTCCAGGGGGAGGAGGTCAAAGTGAATGAGCTTACTGTGCATGGGGTAGAACACGCCGTTCTTGCGCCCATCTCCGATGAGGAGCACCAGATGGCCCTTCGGCGTCATCAGACTGGTTAATCGTTCGAACCCGTCTTTCATTCGATGGAGGAAATCACCTTCGCTTTTGGCATTGGAGAAATCGTTGGGATGGTCCGTGTAGTGATGGCCCGGCCAGTACGGTGGATGCCAGAAGATCAGATCGAACGGACGCCCCGGCAGTGGCGAGGACAACAGATCAAACCCTGAATGGAGATCCCGCCCCTCGCAGGCCACGTTGAGATCAAAGCAGACTGCACTGGTGGTACCGGAGCCTTCCATCGGATCAAAGACGGATTCAGGCTTGAAATAGTCGAGGAGATCCACCAGCAGGTAACCCGTACAATTCCCAAAGTATCGACTCGAGCCCCAGGGCCCGCGCTCGGGATAGCGGAGCAGCGACGTGAGGCCTGTGCGGGTTTGCAGATGTCGCCGGATACAGTCCTGGCGCGCCTTGGCTTCCCGGAACGCCCGTTCGACCGTGGATTTGGGCACCCCGGTCGCTCGCGCCGCGTCCCGGAGGGACCCACCGTGATCCACCACACGGAGGGCGTCCCAGACACGGTTCGTGTGCTCGGGGTGGGACTCCAGGCTGTCCACTCGATAAGCGCCTAATATCTGGGACACCCGTTCTTGGGTCAGCCCGGCGACCTTCGCCATCTCGGTTTGGGTGAAGCCGTGTTGGGACAGGTGGACCAGCACGCGGTTCCGTTGGAGCGTCGGAATCGGCGTGCCGTGCAGGTTCAATTCGAGCGACCGGGCGAGGTGTCGGTCAGGGGGACACGCTTCGAAGATCACCGGAATCTCGGGACGCCCTAACTCCTGATACACCTTCATGCGATGATAGCCATCGAGCAACACCCGCGTCTGGCGATCCACGCGCACCGGCGGGAGTTGATCCGGGCATTCGCGATAGCGGGCGAGTGCGGCTTCGTCATAGGCGGCTCGGGGCCAGACGGACCGATCTTGTCTGATCTCTCCCAGCGGCGTCAGCACGGCCTGAGCATTGCTGGCCGGATCGTCGGTGCTCTGAGGCCGACGAGGTGCGCGGTCCGATGTCACCCTTGGACACAGCTGAGGAGGAATCTTCTGACTATCCATATCTCCCTATACGATTCCATGATCGCGATCTTCACCGCTGTCACCACCGCTGCCATCACCACTGTCAGCCCCTGCGTCATCCCCACCGTCAACGCCGATGACACGGTCGCCGGATACCGGCTGCACAGCAGGGGTTTCCCGGTTCTGGAGACAGCCAGTCAAGAGCGCACGCGCATGGCCAATGAGCTGCATAATCAGCTTCTCCGGATCACGCTCCCTGGTCTGTTCCGTGGGTCGGGGCTCCTCCTCCCCGCTGCGCGCCTCATAGTCGGTCCAGAGGAGCTGGATCAGAATCAGCGCCCGGTACACCTGATGCACCACCTGTTGATCCAGCTGCAGGTCGGCCACTAACCCACGCACCAGCTGGTGAGCGGTGACGATCCGGTCGCAGAGTGTCTGCCACTGAGTCACGCTCGGTGCGTCCCACAGGCCGGGGAATGCCCGGAATGGTTCAGCGGCCTTCGCCTCCTCCACCGCCTGACTGGCCATCAACCGGAGCCTTGTGAACCCCTCCAGCAAGTCGAACAGGTGGGGCAGTAACGCCGGGGTGAGGCCCGGTGGTGCGTTCCCCCGGACACGGTCCTCATCTGCCCCGATCAGGACCAAGCGCCGACCCTGTTCCATCCGGCTGGACAAGGTGTGCGTGGCCACCATGCGTTGCAGCGTGCGCTGACTCACCTGCAGCATCTCACGGGCTTCTCGGATTGATACCCACGGCATCGGTCCCTCCTGCATTCCGATTTCTCTACCTGGCGTTCACGCATCCTCCCGCTGGCGCACTACCTTGGTGGGAAGTGGATACCTTCCTCCCCGTGGCGACGCATGGATCAGAAACCCTTCCAGGGGTTTTTGCGCGGCCTATTTTCGCGCATGGGGGGCTGTGCCCCGTTCCACGGCACTCGTTCCAGATCACCAGCACTCACGGGTGGGGCCCCACATGGGGCGACGCCCAAGCAGCCCCCTTCGCTTAGCCCCGTGGTGATATGGTAGTTTGGTCCGGAGCCTTCGGGGTCCTCCCACCCTAGGACGCGGACTCAAGGGTGGGGGGAGAGGTGACAACCTTGAGCGGCGAGTCGACATGCTGAATCCGCGACTCACGATGTTCCAAGACGGCGATACCGTGCGCCTGCTCCACGCCAAGTACGGCAGCCTAGACTCCTCCCTCCTCCCTCTGTTGTGGCAACTGTTTCTGGAAGACCGGGACCCGTGTGAGAGTTCACGCTTGCTCCCGTTATTGCGGACTATGTTTCCGACAAACCAGCCGGACCAGGATGAGGTCCGGCTTCCGGCCTGGCTATGGGACCAATTTCCCGCGGATGAAGTGAGGCTGACGCTGGTAGCCTTCCGGAGCGGAGCATTGTTTTATTACATTGAGGCCGCCGCGGTCCGGGTTGACGCACGTGAGGAGTTGCGTGGCATCCGGCATCGGTTGCAGAGTTTCGGGGGAAAGTTGGCGCGTCTGAAAGGCGTGGTGGGACGGGAGGAGGAACAGCGGGCGATCGCTGCCCAAATCGCAGACTTACGACTCGAACTCAAATATCTGCCACACTGGCCCAATCTGGATCGGCCCCAGCTGTGGTGGCATTGGGCGATGGTGCGGGCGAATGACAGTTTACCCCGGTTCGGCCGCCGCAAGCAGGTCTCGCCACAACAGGTTGCACGTCTCTGCCAGTGGCTGTCTGTCCCCGAGATCGGGCTCCACTGCACGCCAGCCACGATCAAAGCGGCACGCCGACGTTTCGTCAGCCGAGACTGGTTTGGACACCAGTACCCAACGTATATCGCTACACCCCGCGGGTCCACGCGTTCATCCTCGATGGAACCGGAAAAAAACAAGCACACTCCTTCAGAACAGGCGATGGAATGGATTCAGTTCATGTGTCACATCTGCCGTGTGTCCATGACGGACACCTTGCACGGGCTTGGCCGCCACCTCCAAGAGACGCACGAGATTTGGATAGACGATACAGAGATTCCCGAGGAAGGCATGCTCATCCGCGAGAAGGAAACTCAGAAGGTCCTAGCCACGTGGGAAGAGTTGATTCCGAAGAGGACGACAAATGAATGCCTGGTCAGTGATCACTGACCAGGCACGCGCATGAGGCGAGACGGGTTGCGGAATTTCTATTTTGTTATTTCGGCCCGCTGATTAAGAGCGTTAACAGGACTGTTTTTCTAACAGCTTGATTGGCAACCTGGTTTCCCCGTTTCTTTGAAATTCAACGCGTTGTTCGAGTTCGATTGATTCTATTGATTCCATTCGTTCTATCCTTTTCGCGGAGTTTTAGCACAAATTTAGCACAGCAAAGTAGAGCCAATTCCTCTGTTGAGAGAATTTCGCAGTATTGGTGTCTTTCTGAAGTTCTCCATGGGTATTGTCTCATTGAGGGGAAGCCTACGATCTCATCGAGCGCCCTAGCACGCACCGCCGATAAACCGGCATTGACACTGTACAGTGTTAGTCGTGATACTGAAACGCCAACAGCGCCTAAAATACGGGATCCTGTAAATACTGATATCGTTCTTCCTGCAAGGGTTACTACGTTTATGAACAAGCATCTCGAGAGTAACACCATACGGCGCGTGATGGTGGGTACCGACCGCTCTGAAACCGCCGACCGGGCCGTCCACTGGGCCGCCGAGTTCGCTGGTCGCTATGACGCAGAGCTGTTCGTGGTACAGGTGCAGGTGCCGCACTATCCAGCCGCGACAGAATTCGGTGAAGCAGAGCGCACACGATCGGCGACTGCTAATGATGAACTTGCAGGCTATGTGCGACAGGTCGCTGGGGAGCGCGGTCACGCCCTAGTGATCATCGATGTCGATCCGGCATCGGCGATCGTCCGAGCCGCTGAGCAAGAGGCAGTCGATGTCCTGGTGGTCGGTAATGCGGGCATGGCTGGACGGAAGGAGTTTTTGCTCGGCAACGTACCGAACCGCATCAGTCACAATGCCCGCTGCAACGTGATCATCGTGAATACCTTGTCTTCTGTTGGCGAGCATGCTTCGGGCTCGGTGCAAGAAGCTCACCGACGTCAGACAGAAGTCACGCCTTTTGAGCCTCGGCTAATAGATCGAGCTGCGAAAATCGCAACGGTGATGGCGAAGCACGGTCTCAAAGAACTGTTCGGTCAATCCGGCGAACGGGACTTGACCATCCGCCGCCAGCAGGCCAAGCGTCTACGAGAAGCCCTGGAAGAATTGGGTCCGACATTTTCGAAACTCGGGCAAGTGTTGTCGACCAGACCGGATCTCCTTCCAGTCGAGTACATTGAAGAACTGGCCCTGTTGCAGAGCCACGTGCCGCCCATGCCCGAGAGCGAGGTGGTCCGGGTCTCGGAGCAGGAATTGGGAGTACCGTGGGAGGATGTGTTCGAGTCGATCGATCCGAAGCCCCTCGCTGCCGGCACCATCGCGCAGGTCCATCGGGCCACCCTCGAAAACGGCGATCGGGTCGTCATCAAGGTTCAGCGCCCTACGGCGCGCGGCGAGATTGAACAGGATCTCGCCCTGCTTGAAGTGTTTGCCGAAAAAGTGGGAAAGCGTCCCGCGCTCACTCAGGTGATCGACATGGAGGCCGTCTTCAAGCATCTCTCCACGTCGCTGCAGCGGGAACTCGACTTCCGTCAGGAGGCCGACAACATCGGGCGGATGCAGGGGGTGCTCGCAGATTATCATCGTCTTGCCGTACCGGCGGTGCACCGGGATCTGTCCACGTCACGATTGTTGGTGATGGAAGAGATCCAGGGCATCCCGATCAAGCAGGCGCCGGCAGGGTCCGAGCGCGTCGAAGCCGCACGTCAACTGCTGGAGAGTTACTACAAACAAATCATCGTCGACGGCTTCTTCCATGCCGATCCCCACCCTGGGAATTTGATGTGGTGGAAAGACCGCATCTACTTTCTCGATTTCGGGATGGTCGGCTCGATCGGCGCCGATCTCCGCGAGCATCTGCTGCTCATGTTGATGGCGCTGTGGCAAGAAGATGCCGCGTTTCTTACCGATGTCACGCTGATGATGACCGGTGCCGTCAATCGCAGGGATCTCGATGTGTCCAAGTTTCAAAGTGAAGTCGGGGACGTGATGGCGAAATTTCGCTCTGCCGACCTTTCGGATATGCAGATCGGGCCGGTTCTGCAAGAAATGAGCGTGGTCTCGCTTCGGCATGGAGTCCCGCTACCGGCTTCGCTCACCCTCGCCATCAAGGCACTTGCGCAGGTGCAACTGGCGACCGCCGAACTTGATCCGACACTCGATCCATTCGAGGTTGCCGGCAAGTTCTTGATGCGCTCGGTGGTCAAGCGCATGGGCAGCGTCCTCAATCCAAAGACCCTGGTCTATCAATCGCTCAAGTTCAAGGTACGGGCGATGCGCGTCATCGAAGCGGTCGAAACCCTCGTCGGGGCCCGCTCGGGTGAAAAGCTGGTGGTGAACTTCCGGGCCAATACGCTGGAGGAAATGGTCCACCGTACGGGACGGCGTCTCGTGCTCGGTCTGACCGCTGCGGCGAGTATTTTGGCCAGCGGACTCACGGTCACGTCGACGGGAGTGGCCGGGTGGGTTCCGATCACGTTCGGGATCGTCGCCGGTCTCCTGACCATCGGCCTGGTCATCGATCTGCTGCGAGGGCGTTGAAGAGGAGAGTGAGGTTCCGAGACAGGCCGGCCCCGTCACGAAGATTTCGTGCCGCTGCGCTTGATCGAACGCAACATGGCTTTTTCCATCACATAGGCCATGACGGTCATCGCCATGCCGACCAGCCGGCGTTCCATCCGGCGCATGAACGGTCTTGTAGAGGTCGTATTCGTGGAAGCGCTGTTCGTCATAGGCGACCGACCGTACCCTAACTCAGACTGGAATGTCCAATATCGATGTGACCCATGATGCCTGATCGTGTTTCAGCATGGCTGGAAAACCTGGGTCTCGGGATCTACCGTGAGGCATTTGAAAAAAATGCGATCACGTGGGAGATCCTCCCCGAGTTGAATCAGGGCGACCTGGAATCGCTGGGTGTGTTACTGGGACATCGAAAAATACTCTTGCGCGCGATCGCGCAATTGCCAGCGGGCACTGACGTGACGGGCACGGGATCTCTCCCCAGTGCCGTCAGTCCGAGCACGCCGCCATTCCCCCCTGAACAGGATCAAGCAGAACGTCGTCAATTGACGGTGGTGTTTTGCGACCTGGTGGATTCGACCGCCCTGTCTCGCCGGGTGGACCCGGAAGACCTCCAGGATATTATCCGGCGTTTTTTAGACGGCTGCACCCAAGCGGTCGGTCGGTTCAACGGCTACATCGCCAAGTACATGGGTGATGGGATGTTGGTCTATTTTGGATATCCCCATGCGTACGAAAACGATGCGGAACGAGCCGTCTATGCCGGATTGGCTATTCTGGATACGGTGAAGGGACTCACTCAAGAAAATCCCCATCCGGAGTTTGCCATTGCTGCGCGGATCGGCATGGCGACCGGTCCGGTCGTCGTCGGCGAGATCATGGGGCAGGATATCGCCAAAGAACGGTCGGTATTCGGCGAAACGCCTAATCTGGCTGCCCGACTCCAGGCCCTGGCCCAACCCAATCAGTTGATCATCGACCCGGTGACGAAACGTCTTGCGGGCAATGCGTTCGAGGTTGCGGATCTTGGCGCCTGTTCTCTGAAAGGGTTCGATACACCGGTCCATGCCTGGAAGGTTCTGAGTAGCAAGTCGCCGGTCAGCCGGTTTGAGTCCTATCAAGCCATCCAACTCACCAATTTCGTCGGCAGAGAAGACGAAATCGCACTCCTGTTGGGTCGTTGGCGTGAAGCCGTCGGCGGCGAAGGGCAGGTCGTGCTTCTCTGTGGCGAGGCCGGCATCGGGAAATCGAGAATGATCCGTAATCTGTATGACCGTCTCGCCGATGCGCAGTATCAGAGGGTGCAGTTCCAATGTTCCCCGTACCATACGAATACCGCACTTTATCCGGCGATCAGTTTTCTGCGAGAAGCCGCGGACCTGACGAGTCAGGATAGTGCCGAGGCGCAACTGAACAAGCTCGATGCCCTGGCTGGCGCGAGCGGCATCGATACGCCGGACACGGTGGCGTTGTTTGCCGATCTGCTTTCGATCCGGGGAGATCACCGGTATCCGCCGCTTACGGTATCGTCCGAAACACGCAAGGAGATGACGCTGGAAGCCCTCGTGCATCATTTACAGAAGCTGGCCGAGCGCGCCCCGGTCTTGTTCATTCTGGAAGATGCCCATTGGCTCGATCCCACCACGCTGGACCTCATGACACGCATCATCGACCGAATCCGACAGATGCGCGTGCTCTTGCTGATCACCTGTCGGCCGGACTTCAAGCCGGTGTGGTCGGACTATAGTCACGTGACGTCCCTGACGCTCAGCCGGCTTCCCCGTCGGCAGAGCGCCGAACTCGTCGCGGCGGTGGCAGGAGGTAAAGCCCTTCCACCCGAGGTGCAGCAGGCGATTCTGGTGAAGGCCGATGGCGTACCTCTCTATATCGAAGCGTTGACGGAAAATGTGCTGCAATCCGGACTGCTGACCGAGGGCCATCATGCCTTGACCTTGAAGGGAACATTAACGGGATTGCCCATTCCGGACAGCTTGCAGGCGTTGCTCATGGAACGGGTAGACCGATTGGGACCGGCCAAGGCCATTGTCCAAGCTGGGGCCGCGATCGGGCGGGACTTCACCTATGAGCTGTTACGGGCCACGGTCGACGCGACGGACAGCCAGTTGAAGCATGCCCTCGATCTGTTCATCGCGTCCGGGCTCATTTTCCAAGAGGGCGAGGTTCCCAATGCGACCTACCACTTTAAACATGCGCTCGTCCAAGAAGCGGCCTACAGCACCCTGCCGAAGAAGCCTCGGCGATTACTGCATGCGCGCATTGCCAACGCATTGGAAAGTCGTTTTGCCGAGCGTGTCAAACGGGAACCGGAGCTTCTGGCGTATCATTATGAACAGGCCGAACTCGCCGGGCCGGCAGTGGAGTATTGGTTTCGTGCGGCCCGGAGAGATGCCGAACGATCAGCCAATATCGAAGCGCTCAATCATTTCAGCCGGGCGCTCGACGTGCTCAAGGGTCTGCCGCAAGGCCCGGAGCGTGATGCCTTGGAGTTGGATCTCCTCATCGCGCGCGGCGCCCCTTTGCTGACTGTCAAAGGGTATGCATCCGATGCGATAGAGCAAAATTATCTCAGGGCGAAGGAGTTATCACAGGAGCACAGCGATTCCGAGCATCACTTTCTCTCCATTTGGGGATTATGGGTCTTTCATCTTGTCGGAGGGCACGCCGACACGGCCCGTGGCCTGGCCGAAAATCTCCTCGCTCTGGCTACCCGCGCGCAACATCCGGATCTGCTGATTCGAGCGCACGAGAGTGTGGGTTCGAGCTATTTCTTTCTTGGCCGGTTTGATGAAGCAAGAACCCATGAGCTTACCGCAAAGACCCTGTTCAATCCGGCTCGACAACCCTCGCAGGCCTTACCCTACACCCAAGATCCCGGCATCACCGCGAGGATCATACTGGCCAGGACATTCTGGATACTGGGTGAGCTTGACCAAGTTGAACCGCTGGCGCTGGAGGCCCTACGTATGGCGAGGGAGTTGGAACACCCCTTTACCCTGGTATTTGCCTTAACGTCCCTCGCCTGGATCTATTCCACGACTCGTGATGCACAGAGAACGTTGCAGCTCACCGAGGAAGCCGTTGCAATTTCCACAAAATACTCATTCGAATTGGGTTGGGGCTGGGCGACGGTCTCTCAGGGCTGGGCGTTAGCCGAACAGGGACAAGAGGAGGGTCTCGGAACATTAACACATGGGCTTTCTGCTATTGGGGTTACAGGAGCGAGTCTCAATAACACGTTTACCTTGGCGTTGCTTGCCGAAGTCTATTTACGGCACAACCGCATTGACGAAGGCTTAGGCGTCATTGAGGACGCGCAGAAGCTTGCTGCAACGTGGGGAGAGCTGTTTTGGCAAGCGGAACTGCTTCGACTGAAAGGCGAACTGCTGCTGGGACAATCCGACCCATCGGTCCAGGCAGCAGAAGAGTGCTTCTGTAAAGCCCTGAAGGTTGCGCAAGATCAGCATGCAAAAATGCTGGAGCTTCGAGCCGCCACGAGCCTGGCGAAGCTCTGGAGGCGACTCAATAAATCGGATGATGCCAAGCGCATCTTAAATTCCGTGTACTCCAGATTTACCGAAGGCATCGACAACCGCGACTTGATTGAAGCGAAAACGGTCCTTGACCAGCTGAGTGTGTGAAGTTGCGACTGTTGGGGTCTCCGCCTTAAACGGATTCAGATCCCATGTGAGGGTCTGGCCGAACGGAAGGCCGCATGCCACGTCTGCTGGGTTTGCCAAAATGATTGGGACGTCGAATTATAGTTAGGCGACTTGGACTCGAATCAGCCGATCCCCAGCGGCGTATTGGGTCATTCGCTGGACGAGCCGGTCCCCCGCGTCGGCGTAAACCTCCCGCCAGGCCTGGGTTTCCTGCGCCATCTTGGCTAACATCCTGATGTTGTACGTCAGGTCGTAGGTGACCTTAGCCATGTAGGGCCAGAAGGTCCAGCGGTCGAATCCGTCGGAGATGCGCCCCCTTCGTCCAGTCATCCTCCTCGTTCGAGAGCCGCCAGGACAGCTTCAGCTGACCGAGCGCCTCTTCGGTGAGCGATGGGTTGACCAGGACTCCGACCTGCGAACTCTAGCCTTCTATACCGTTACCTAAAAATCAAAGAATGGCAAAACATTTGGTTGGCGCGACTGGCCATCTGGAGGCATGCCAAAAACGTTGTGATTATCTAGTCGCTATCGTTTGAATTTAGTCGAAGATCAATGGGAGCTGTCGCAGGGTTCAAAAAGAACTGTTATTGAAACTCAAGCGCGGGAATTCCACGCCTCATGAAGCGCGGCTAATAGCGCTGGCCTGTCATGCTTTCATAGGCTTCTCGAAGTGTCGATACCTCCACGATCGTGACTCGAAGGTCCTCAGCGAGCGGCCTAAGATCCCACTCCCGAGTCTTGGTCTGACCGTGCGGAATCAGGACCGTGGAGAAGCGTCCTGCAGCCGCCGCTTGAATTTTTTCAGGGAGCGCCCCCACGGGCAAAATACGCCCGCTGGGGTCCACCGCCCCCGTCATGACTACGCCAGGAAGGATTCCATCATGCCTGAGAGCAGCCATCATGGTCACGGCAATCGCTGCACTAGCGCTGGGTCCCTCCGTGAGAGAGGCGCCACTGACATTCTTGAAGGTCACCGACCATGTCCGAGGATCCTCCCCCGCCGCCTCACAGGCGGCGAGGACCGCGATGTAAGCCGCGGTTTTCCAATCCTCGCTCAACGCCCCACCCCTGAAGGGTCCCAGGGCTCGGGATCCTTCATTAAATTGGATCTCGGGTCCCACCGGATTCGAGAGACGGTCAACCTGGATTGCAAGGTAGTTTGTCGTTCCGATGTTCTGGGAAGACACTGAAAGTACGGGAACTTTGATGAAGAGGCGCTGCTCACCGGTTGCAAGGTCGAGTCCAAGGCTGAGCGAAGCGAACGCAATCAGAGTAGCGAAGCAGGAACGAGAGGTCCACGTTTGAAGAGAGGGCTCACCGCGCATCATAACTTGGGCCAAATCAAAAAGTACTGATTTTGACATTCGCCAGACCCTGTATTATGCCGTCTTCATGGGCTCGTCATGATGTCCACAAACGACGTTCTCAGGCCATAATAATTCTTCGTGTGATCCCAGCACAGCTTTCAGAGTTGTGGCGATGATAAAACCGGCAATGCCGATGGCGATGGCCGAGTCGAATAAGGGAGTTCCAGATACAAGTGTTGCAAGGCCCGCGGCCACTGGCGCTAACGAGACGAAGACATCGCCTAGGTTGTGAACGTACGCCAGCCGAATGGTGACATCTTCCTTGCTCGGCCCACGTAATGCTCTGGCGACGCCCCAGTTACCCGCCGCTGCGAGTAACCCTGCAACGATAGGCACGATTCCCAACACAGGGTGAGGGTGGAAGAGCCTGTCGAACGCTTGCCAAACCACGACACCGCTGATCAAGAGTAGACCAAGCGAATTGAAAAGATTCGCCGTTCGAAGGAAGTGGCTGCTCAGCCCTGTCCGAAGGATGTAGGCCAAGAACAGGAAGGCCAGGCCGGTTTCATCAGACAAGTTATGGATGGCATCTGTAGCGAGACTGAGACTGTCGGCTTCGAACGTCCCCATGGATTCCACCGCGAGCACTGCGGTGTTGAGGCCTAACGCCACGGCAAGTGGTTTCCTGAGGTGTGCCATTATTTCTCTCTCCGATTAATCACAGAAACATTTGTTTGTGACCTGAGGAAAGGATACGCCGAACACCATGAAAGATCGAGACATGACCTCCACATCCACCGCAAGGTTTTTGATCCTCGGTCCAGCCTTCCTGCTTCGCGCTGTCTTGTCCCCCCATTGATCTGCACCCCGGCTTCTGTTACGCCGTCCTAGCCCCGTGTAGTCTCCCTCATGGTGAGGGTTCTGCCTTTGTCCTACAACCAGGTTGGGAGGACTGTGACACTTATTACGCGAGCAAGATGCAGAGGTTTGGCGAATGTGGTTTTCTAACCGGGTTTTGTAAGGGGTTTTGTGGGCTTTAGGGGATAAACTGGTGCCCTGCCCCCTGGCATTCAAGAGTCGTCTCGACCTATCTGTGAGCTTCCCCCGGAATTTCGTCTTCCACGGGTGACGTATACTCGCAGTCACCCTGAAAGGGGAGACGATGACGATACCGAAGCAGGCCTACACCGCCGAGTTCAAGGAACGAGCGGTCACACGAGTTAAAGACGGGCTGACAGCCGGAGCGGTGGCCAAGGAGTTGGGGTTGATCGAGCACA
>JANYBU010000433.1 GCA_025360665.1 Nitrospira sp. | reverse complement strand
GGCTTTGTCACTGCGATCTCCATTGCCGGAGCGGCCCTGATCTTCGGCGCATCAGCCGCGGCTATCGTACGTGGCGACCTAGACCCGCTCCCGGCTCTGTTGGTGCCTTGGGCCGGATTCTACTGGGCCAAGTTGTTTAGTTGGCGTGGAGTTGTGGTGTAGGCTCAGCCGCGACCGATCCGTTATCTGGCCCGCTTCTTGGCTTTCGTCTTGGAGGCTTGGGGGGCCGAGTGCGATGCTTCAAGCTGCTTCATCCGGTCTTCCAATGTCCGTACGGCCTGTCGGAGTTCAGGAAGCCGTGGAATCACGGCTTGGGCCTTCACCCAGACTTCATGCGGCATCACGGGAGCCCCTGAGACGATCTGGTTGGATTCGAGGCTACGGTTGACACCCGCACGAGCGGCAATCATGACCTGATCTCCGATGACGATGTGGTCTGCCAGCCCTGCCTGTCCACCGATCATAACGTGATGCCCCACGCGAGTACTGCCGGCGATCCCGACCTGTGATACTAAGATTGAATGGGCACCGATCGTCACGTTATGGGCGATCTGGACCAGATTGTCGACCTTGGTGCCCTGCTTGATGACCGTTTGGCCGAGGGTGGCTCGATCGATCGTGACATTCGCGCCAAGTTCCACATCATCCTCGAGCGTGACTCCGCCGAGCTGGGGAATTTTGTAATGCCGTCCCTGATCCTGCACATAGCCGAATCCGTCGCTTCCGATCACTGTGCCGCTGTGGATGATCACCCGCGCTCCGATCGTACAGCCTTCCCGGACGACAACGTTGGGATACAGCAACGTATCGTCCCCGATCGCCGTATCGTTACCGACAAAGACACCAGGATAGAGCGTCACTCGCGCGCCAATTGTGACCCGGTCTCCCAGGGTGACTCCCGGCCAAATCGAAACATCGGGGCCGATCTGAGTGTCAATGCCACGGACAATGGCAGCGGCAATGCCGCGGGGAGGGGTCACCGGGCAAAAGAAGGCCTTGGCGATCTGCGCAAAGGCCAGTGTCGGATTGGCAACGACGATGTGAGGATTGGCGATCTCAGCAAGACGCCGGTGGGCGAGGAGTGCTCCAGCAGCGGTGGGCCCGCCAGTCTTGAGCATCCGATCCCCTGTGACGAAGGTCAGATCGTTCGGGCCTGCCACTTCAAAACTAGCCAGGCTCGTCACGGTGGCTTGTGACGACCCCACAAGTTCTCCGCCAACTATGTCGTGGATCTGTGCCAGTGAGATAGGGATGCGTGCCTGCGTCGCCATATAGATTAGGATTTCTTTTTGCTTTTTGGCTTGTGCTGCTTCGCTGGTTTCTTGATCGGGGCCGGTGAGGCCGTTTTCTTCAACCGCTTTTCAACATAACTCACGACATGGCCAACGCTCGTCAGACCCACCAGATCCTGGTCGGGGATCTGGAGATCGAAGGCCTCCTCGATGCGATACAGCAGTTCGATCACCGCCATAGAGTCGAGACCTAAATCGTCACGCAGGTGTTGTCTGATCAGTATCGTGGCTGGATCGCGTTTCAGGTACTCACCCAAGGCGGTACGGATTTTCAGCGATATGGTGGGATCGGTTGCCATGTGTTAATGCTCTCTGTCGTGCTCTAACAAGATGCTGAAAAAACCCACCAGCCTCTCAAGCGCGTCAGTCTGGTTCGTTTAGTTCATCTGGTTAATCTTGTTCAACCAAACAAACCAGAGAAACCAGACCTGACCCGCTCATCCCGCCTGTCTCGTGCGGTATCCTGCTACTTAGTCCCCTGTTTGAATACCACAGCGGCGTTGTTGCTGCCAAATCCAAAGGCGTTCAGCAAGGCCACTTTCACGCGACGCTCCTGTGCTGATCGGGAGAGTCCTGCCAAAGCACAAGCCGGATCCGGGTCATCATAGTTGGCGGTCGGATGAATCTGGCCCGTATGGAGAGCCAAGACCGAAGCGATGCCCCCGATGGCACCGGCGGCGCCCAGCGTGTGACCGATCAGCGACTTGGTGGCGCTGATGGCAATCTTGTCCGCGCGCGATTTAAAGAGTTGGCGAATCGCTTTGGCTTCGACGGCGTCGCCGATCGTCGTTGACGTGGCGTGGGCATTGATGTAATCCACCTGTGCCGGGGTCATGCCGGCGTCCGCGAGCGCAAGCTTCATCGTGTAAGCCACGTCCACGCCATCTTCACGAGGGATGACCATGTGATACGCCTCGCTGGTGGCGGCGTAGCCTGCAATTTCTGCATAGACTCTCGCCTTGCGTTTCTTGGCGTGGGCGGCCGATTCCAAGATGAGCGTCCCGGCGCCTTCTCCCATGACGAAACCGTCACGCAATCGATCGAAGGGTCGCGAGGCCTTTTCCGGTTGATCGTTGAACTTGGACGAAAGGGCACGCAGGGAACAAAATCCGGCGAAGACGAGCGGGGTAATGCTGGCGTCGGCCCCCACGGTGATCACGACATCGGCACGGCCTTCGCGGATACAGTGGAGCGCTAGCCCGAGCGCATGGGCGCTGGAGGAGCAGGCGGTTGAGATGGTCAGGTTGGGGCCCTTGGCGCCGTAGGCCATCGCAATAATGCCGGAGGCCGAATTGAGGGTGATGACGGGAATAAAGTTCGGATGGACGCGATGAGGTTTCTGCTGCTGGTAGAGTTGCGTGATTTCACGCTCGCCCATTACCATGCCGCCCATGCCGGCTCCCACGATGACCCCGACGCGGTGGGGGTTCTCCTTCGCCATTTGGAGGCCCGAGTCGGCCAGCGCCTCTTTTGCCGCTACGAGGCCAAACTGGGCGTAGCGGTCGACTCGTTCGCCATGGGCAGAATCGAGAAATCGTTCGACCGCGAAGTCGCGCACCTGGCCGGCGACCTTGGAGCGGTAGCCGTCCATGGAAAACGGGTCGAACGACGTAATCGCTGAGATGCCGGATTGACCGGCAAGGGCGGCTTTCCAAAACTCACTGACCCCGATACCGATCGGAGAGACGACCCCCAGCCCTGTGACGACGACACGTGCCCGCATCTTCTTGAAATCCTTTTGCGAATGCTCGACCTTTACTTACCGGAAGCGCCTAGATCAGTCAACCAGTTGCCTGGCGAGACTCGCGGGACTGGTGGGACGAGCGAGACGGATGAGGGTTGAGGTCCGAAGTTCGAGGTTTCCGGAACTCCGAACTTCGATCACGCCCGTCGCGCTTTTCTCGCATGTCTCGCGTTTCACGCGCCACTAGTAACGCACTTTAAGCATCAGATAGAGGCCATAACTCATAAAGAGAACGTTCGCCATCCAACCGGCGATCAACGGCGTCAAGACTCCGCCACGGCCGAGCGCGATCGCAATCGAGTGTGTCGTCCAATAGCAGAAGCCGACGGCGAGCGCCTGCCCAATGCCCATCGCCATGCTGCCCCCTCTGGTGCCACTCCCGCGCAGACTCAGCGCAATGCCGACCAGGACCATGATTACGGTGACGAACGGAAACGCGATTCGACTGTAATAGTCTGTCTGAAGCCGTGCGGCCTGAGAGCCCTGCTGGTGCCGACGTCTGGTGTAGGCGCGGATATCATGGAACGTCATCAACTCGGAATCGCCGGAGAGCCATGTGGTGAAGTCATCGGGAATGAGGGTCAACGCAATGGCTTGACGGTCGAATTCGGTAACTGAGACGGCCCCATCGGGGGGGAATCGCCGGTGCCGTCCCTGGTACAGGGTCCACGTCTGATCGACATAACGGGCTTCGTTGGCTTCAGTCATGTCGATCAATTGGAAGTTGCCATCGAACTGAAAGAGCCGCACGCCGCCCAAGAGCTCTCCGTCGACGGAGACGCTCGTGACATGCATGAGGGTGTCGGCTCCCACTCTCGTCCATGGTTGCTGGAGTTTCACGGCTGCAGCGGGCGGCTTTTTCTCGATGCGTGTGGTCCGAATCTCTTCGGACTTGCTCGCGGCCAGCGGGATGACGGTGGAACTGAAGAGCAAGAGCACGAGGGCAATTCCTGCAGCGAAGGCGATGAAGGGGAAGGTAATCCAAGGTAAACTGATGCCACAACTGCGCATGGCCGTGATTTCGTGGCCACGGGAGAGCAATCCGAAGGTTAATAATGTAGCCATCAAAATGGCCAGCGGAGCGATTTGGAAGGAAATCGCGGGAGTCTTGAGAAGGAAATACGTCAAGACGTCGAGCCAGTTGGCGTCGTAGCGCAAAAAACGGCGCACTTTCTCGAAGAAGTCGATGACGAGATAAATTGTCATCAGCCCGCTGAAGCACATCGTGAAGATTTTGCCGTACTCGCGGAGAAGATAGCGGAAGAGAATGGGCATGGGGTTATTGGCGACTCATGATGTAAAACCACACGACGGTGGCGAGAGAGAAAATGCCGTTCGGTATCCAGGCCCCGGCAAAGGGTGACAGGTGAGCCGTCGTGACTAGGAATTCGCAGGCGACGTTCAGCATGTAGTACACGATGACGACTAACACGCCGACCGCAAATCCGCCGATCCGACCGGATCGTTTTGAGACGATGCCGACCGGCACGCCTAAAAGGCAAAACACCAGCGAGGCGGTTGGAAAAGCCAGATCTTTATAATACTCCATCAGTCGACGGAGCGCGGACGGATCCTGCCATTGGGATTGTGCGAGCTGGGCGATAATGGCGTCGTACGACGGACGTTCCTCCGTGGCTGAGTAGCCGCTTTGGTTGAGCGAGAGCTTCAGATCGTAGCTGGCGAACGATGCCTGCTCGTATTGATCGGTTTGATCCGGTCGACTGTGAATGACTCCGTGTTGCAGGCGTAAGGCGACTTGATTGGTGGAGGCATCCATCAAGACTTCGTACTGTTGCGCCACGATGATGCGGGGGTCATCTGCATTCCGCTCATCGGAGACAAAAATCCCGGTCGTAGCCTGACCGGGATCCCCATCCGGAACATAGATCATCATCTTGGGGATGGGCTCGCTAAATGTTCCCCGCTCCAGCGCCAACACCAGCTGATCCCGAAGGAGATTCAGCGCCACTTTCTTGAGGTTGATGGAACTCCAGGGTTGCCCCCACTGCGCCAACCACAAGGTCAATCCGAACACGAGCAGGGCAAAGAGTAGCACGGGGCGAGCCAATCGCATGAGACTCAGACCCGCAGCCTGCATCGCGACCAATTCTTTGTCGAAGGACAGTCGTCCAAAGGCGGTGATCGAGGCGATGATCCCGGCGATCGGGAGTGTCAATACGAGGAACGACGGCATCAGATGGGCGAAGACTTGAAGGACGGCCACGATCCCGACGCCTTTGGAGACCAGCAGTTCCACTAAGCGCAGGAGCTCCCGTGTGAGCATGACAAAACACAGTGCCCCAAGGCTTAAACTAAAAGGGGAAAGGAGTTCGGAGAAGATATAGCGGTCCAGCAGGGTTCGTAAAAACATTCGAAGAATCATGCTCCTCGCACAGTTCGACAACTATAGGCGAGCGGACGAGGCTTGTCTACCTCACGGCCGACCAATGTGCGGCCAAACAATGGCCGCCTCTTCCAATATGAAATGAGTCTGAAGCCGGGTCGTATTTCCAACGAGAAATGAGTCTGAGCGGCGGCTGTGCTGAATCGGTCATGATGCCAGGCATGGTGATCGACATGGAAGAAGCACGGCTGCAGACGATTGCGCAAGTCCG
>JANYBU010000385.1 GCA_025360665.1 Nitrospira sp. | reverse complement strand
CAGCGAATGGCCATGGGCCAGGCCCAGGCTCAAGGTCTCACGGTCTTCCGCACTCATGTGTCGATAGGATTTCTTTGACATGGCAACACCTTAGCCCATCAGGGCCTGTCGTGTTGCACTTGGAGTTAGAACTCAAGCGATATAAAAATTAACGGCGGAAGCTCGTTGAAGAACGCAGGGATGACACGCCCGGGAACCAGGGTTGCGCGGGATGATTATCTACATGCAGGAAAACGTGGTGGAAGTGCGGTTCGAATTGACGGGGGAGGTGCGGAATTTCTCTTTCTCTTCGTGACTCTTTGGACTAGGAGGCCGCGGAAAAACTATGTCGGTACGCTAGAACTTCGATGGTCAGCACGTGTGCCACAATAGTTTTTCCGCAGCCTGCTAGCCCTCATTATTCATGACGGTTCGTAGCGAAATCGCGTAGTCGCGTTGCGAGACGGGCATGCGGAGCCGCGCGGCCCCGAGGCGTACTTTAACAGTACGTCGAGGGGGCGAGCGGCGAGCCTGCCTGCTGAAGGCTCGTCGCAGCAGCGAATCCGCGATTGCAGCAGAAGCGCTCATGAATAATGCGGGCTTAAAGCAGGCCGCCCCAAGCGAACGAGGCCAGCATCAGGAGAATGCCGAGGTTGTAGGCGAGGTGAGCTAGGCGATGGTCATACTCCAGCCAACCCAACATGGTCAGGATATTGTTCCAGTCATGCCCGTCCGTTTCCTTCCCAGTCACCCCGCCAAGCAGCATGAGATCCAGCGCCCGCGCATCGTTGATATAGGGGGCGATATCCATGAAGCTTTCCGCCGTCCACCAAAGGGCCACCGACGCGCCGAAGAGATCGCGCGTCTTGATGAGAAAGGCAGCCAGGCAGACGAGCGGCATCAAGATCTGACCGAGACTCCCGCCCAGGATCATCATGAAGCGTCCCAACGGGATAAACAGAAGATGACCCGCTTCGTGGAACGGCAGATTGATCAGATGGAGAAACGATTCCCCTGTGTAGTTGGTTTCGAGCGGCGTGAAAATCAACGTTCGGCCCCACCAGAGAAGCAACAGAAACACCGCGGCCCGGCCAGCGAACGTCAACGAGTCTGTCGATGTATCCGATTCGACGAGCCACTCTTTAGCAAAGGCCACCCAGCGCGAGCGGTCCCGCAGCACTGGCTGTCGCTGCAGGGAGGCAAGCGGCCGATACTTTGCAAAGATGATCCCGCACTTCATGCACTCTGTCGCTCCGACCGGCTGGCCAGCCTGACACTTGGGACACGACACGGTCGAGGTCACGGTGGATGCCATAACCACATGGTAGGGCCGAGCGCGCGATCGGACAAGAAAATCTCTGGATTGATTCAGACCATGATGCGTGACGCGCGAGACAGGCGGGACGGGCGGGAAAGGCGAGACACTTGGAATCATAGCTTGCGCGTCGCGCCTTTCTCGCACATCTCGCGCGTCACGCATCATGGTCAGTGGAATGAGAAAGGAACGGGCGCAAAGGTCAGCACAAACACGGCAAGTGCAATCCATCCGACAAGTACCCGCCCTCTGCCCAGCGGCACGTGAGGATCACGCACCGGCGGATGCCCGAAACCCCACAATCCTGCCATGAAAGCCCAGAGCCACCAGCCGGGCCATCCGACGAATCCCAGCACGATGAGGACCGGCACGATGGCGAAGGCAATGGTGCGCTGGCGTGAGCCCCACAGGGCGTACGCCACATGCCCGCCATCGAGTTGGCCGATGGGAATGAGATTCAGTGACGTCACAAACAGACCGAACCAGGCGGCGAACCCGATGGGGTGCAAGACGATGTCGGCCTGAGGAGGGAGGGATCCGACGACCAGCCAGGAGATGAACTGCAAAAGCAACGGTTCGCCCAACTGCAATCCGTGGGTCGCCGTCCGATCAACGACTGTTGACAGGTTCAGACCGATGACCAGTGCCACCACCGCGGCGATGAAGCCGGCAAGCGGACCAGACACGCCGATATCGAACAGCGCGCGCCGATTCAAGATCGGCCCGCGCAGACGGATGATCGCCCCGAATGTGCCGATGAAATACGGAGGGCCCGGGATGAACAGCGGCAGCGACGCCGGTACGCCGTGGATGCGGGAGAGCACATAGTGCCCGCATTCATGGGTCACCAGAATGAATAGCAGCGTGGCGGCGAAGGGAATCCCGCGCCAGAGCGTTTCGGGGTGTTCGAGCAGAAAGTTCACCGGCCCATGGATCGGTCCGTTGTAGGCCTGATAGGCCCCGGCCCACAGTGTGGTAAAGATCGTCGCGACAAAAAGGCTGATGGGCAGGATCCATTTCGAGAAGGGGGTCTCCTCGAATTCGTCGTCCGCGGAGCGATCACTCAGGTCCTCAGACGGTCCTGCCACAATCGGCAGCTCTCCGCTGCGGATTGGCTGGTCGTCGTTCCGCTCGTCGAGATTCATAGGGTCTTCTTCTAACAGGATGCTGAAACAGTCCGCCAGACAGGAAACGCTGAACAATGAGTGATGAACTGTGAGCGAACAAAGATGTTCACTTCAGCGTTCATCGTTCAGAGCTCAGCGTTCAGTTGTTCACTCGCTGCGGCCTTGCTGGACGGCCTGTTTGAGCATCCTGCGTGAGAATGCTCTTGTTGTCCTAGACATGTGGACACTTGAATTTTCACCGTACCACAATAGTTTTCCACAACCAGCTAATAATCCGATGCGAAGGGATTATGATCGAGTTCTTCGCGGACCGTCGTGGCCGGTCCGTGACCCGGCAACAACCGATACTCAGGTGGCAACCCAAGTACTTGGGTCCGGACCGACCCCAGATGGGTCTGATACAGCGTGCTGGGATTCGAGCGGCCTATGGATCCCGCAAACAACGTATCGCCGACGAAACAGACGCGCTGTGACTCGGCATCCAGACGATAGCAAATTCCGCCAGGGGTATGGCCAGGCGTCGCCAGACAATGGACACTGAGACGCCCGACCGAGATGGCGCGACCGTCGTTCGGGGCAGTAAGACGCTCCTCCGAGGGCTTCCAGTGCAGGAGGCTGACATCGTCAGCCCCCAGATAGACCGGAACTTGCCATCGTGCCAGGAGCTGCTGAATCCCTTCGGCGTGGTCCGCATGCCCATGCGTCAGACAGATGCCGATCAGCCGGACTCGATGGGATTCGAGCCAGGCGATCATGGCCGGAGCGTTGTACGCCGTATCGACGAGGAGCGCCTCACCGGAATCGTGCACGATATAGCCGTTGACTGCATAGCCGTTGATGTCGCCCTGTATCGTTTCGATCCCAGGGATCGACGGAATCGCTTGAGGAGCCCACTTCTCTAGGACGATCTGCTCCAACGGACCGAGACGGAGCCCTAACGTGGTAGCGAGGGCGCGCACTTCCGCCCGATCGCGCGGCGGATCGCCTCGTTCCAGTGCGGTGATATCGGCCCCCGGAAGGCCGGTGATACGAGCCACATCCTCCACGGACCATGCCTGTCCGATGCGGGCCTTCTTGATCATGTCACAGAAATCGTCTTCAAGCGGCATGGGTATTCTCAACCGTATGGTGCGTGCTCCGGAAGCAGAAGGACTGGCCTAGCCACCTGCCCGACAACCTTCGGCGATCAGTTCTCAACAGCGGGCGCCAACTTAATTTCTTGCACATCCCCGAATCCCGACAGCAACTTCGGCAGAGCCTCGCCGGCCCCGACTGCGACGATGGTCAATCGTTCGGGGTTGAAATGCTTCTTCGCCGCGGCCAGGATTTCCTCTTTCGTCAACGCAATCACGCGAGCCCGCAGTTGCTGGAGGAAATCCTTGGGCAGCCCGTCGTATTCCAACTCAACCAACCGGCCCACGATCGCCGACGAACTGGCGAAGGAGAACACAAACGAGTTCACGTAGGCCTCTTTCGCTTCTGCCAGCTCGCTATCCGTCACCAACTCGGTCCGCATCCGTTCCATGTTCGCGACAAACCGAGTGATGACCTCTTGCGTCGATGGCAGCTTGGTCTCTGCGCGCATCAGCCAGACGCCTTGATCGTGCACCCCGGTGTTCAACCGGCTACCGACCGAG
>JANYBU010000378.1 GCA_025360665.1 Nitrospira sp. | reverse complement strand
CTCTGGGCCAAACGAGCGGAGGCCGGTTCGGTCTACGCCGATATCACCTGGACCGGCTATGTCGGTCAGACGGTGCCGGTGAAACATCGCGAGATTTTCGACTTGGTCCGGCAGGGACGGGACGCGGCCTTGGCCTTTGTCAGGACAGAAATAGCTGCCGGCCATCGCCCATTCGGCTGGGAAGCCGACGACGCCTGCAGGCAGGTCATTCAACGTGGCGGCTACGGCGATCAGTTCGTCCATCGCACGGGCCATTCGATCGGCGAAGAGGTGCATGGCAACGGAGCCAACATCGATGGCTTGGAGACGCAGGACACCCGCCGTCTGATGCCGAGAACCTGCTTTTCTATCGAGCCAGGGATCTACTTGCCCGGCGAGTTTGGGATCCGGAGCGAACTGGACGTGTACCTCGCTGAACGCGAGGCGTTGGTGTTTGGTTTGCCCTTGCAGGGCGAGATCGTACCGCTCTTCTAGCCCTCTGTCCCTTCCTTGACAGTGCCTCCTACTGGCCTATAAAGTTGATTCGGTTCTCAAACAGGCAAAGCCGACGGCGACTTACCGGAACAAGGGAAAAGGAATCACGCCATGTTTGGTACCATGGGGATCTCGGAACTGATCATTATCCTCGTCATTGTCCTCATCATTTTCGGGGCGGGAAAGCTCCCGCAAATCGGTGAAGGAGTCGGCAAAGCGCTCAGAGGGTTCAAGAAAGAGGTCAACGATATTCCTCCGCCGGAGGCGGTACCGCCCGAATCGAATCAACCGGCACCCATGCAGGTCCAATCAACGGTCCAGGCTGCACCGACACCGGCGATGACGCCCGGACAGACTCCCGCCGCTCCAAAGCCCACGGCACCCTATACGCCGGGACCGGAATTGACTCCCGGGACCACCGCAGCCTTGATGTACAACATGGCTGTTCCTCCACAGCCGGCTCGACCGACGACATCCACGGCAGCCCAGTCAGTCTCAGCCCAATCAACGGGGCAGGGTCAACAGCCTCCCACGATGGAAGAGCGCGCGGCTGCTCCCACGCCGATGATGCGGGCACAGTACCCGCCTCTTCCCGCAGGCGCCCAGGCAAAACCAGTAGTTAAGCGCCCGTCGGCCATCGTCAACAAGGATGCCGTGGCCCGTGTGCAGGCGCAGCAGGCGGCGATGAAGGCGAAGGCCGCGCAGCCACCCAGTGTTTCTCCAGATGACATGCAAAGCCTGGGAGAAGGACTTGGCGATGCATTGCGGACGTTCAAGCAGGCCGTCGCCGATGTCCGCAATTCGGTCGATCCCGAGATACGCACAATCCAAGCTGAGATGGATTCTGCCCAGAAGGAATTCCGGCAATCCATCGAAGCGGCCAAAGAACTGCCTGTTTTGCACGAAGAGCCGCCTAAGCAAGCGTGAGCTGGGGCGCGGTCTTCATCAGCCTACCCGAAGCCTGTACCCAGCTCTGTCGTACTTCCTCTCGTACCATAGGGTATTCAGTCGTCCTGTCAGTCCTCTGTCTCGCCGGTTGTGTCCAGGATTCTCCACCTTCATCGAAGGAGCACGCAGTCTCGCTCTTGCTGGAGTTGCTCCGCGATGAGGGGCCAGTGATGCGGCGGACGGCAGCAGAATGCCTCGGCAAGATCGGCGACCCACGAGCCGCAGACTCCATTCTCCCCCTCATCCACGATCCGGCAGCAATAGTTCGCGAAGCGGCGGTGCTGGCCATGGGACGATTGAAGCCCATAGCCACTGATGGAATGATTGCCCTGTTGACACAGGCGCTGGAAGATCCTGTCGAATCGGTCCGGCAGGCAGGGGGGGTGGCGATCGGCGAGATCGAACCGGGCTCCCGATTGCTGGAGCCCGTCCTAAGCTTACTGCAATCTTCGGATGTGACGATTAGGAGGGCGGCGGTACAGGCATTGCTGCAAGTCGACTCAAGTCATTTGGTTCCTGGGCTCGTCGAAGCAGGACATGACTCCGATGCGGAGGTTCGTCAGGGCATTGTGGCGGTGGTCGGTGAATGGGGAGGGGTGGCGGTCTCTCCGTGGCTCAGCGAGCGTTTAGCCCAAGATCCTTCGCCTGGGGTGCGAGCAGAAGCGGCCTATCGTCTGGGAATGCTCGGTGATCTTGGTACGAAGGTCGCGCTTGATACGGCAGTCGCGAAGGATACTGACAGTGGGGTGCGGCGCTGGGCGAAACGGGGAACTTAGGTCACTAGGCGGGAACGATTCAATGCCTCGACGAGTTCGACAAGCTCTTTGCGGGCCTTTGCATCGATGCTGGTGAATTGGACGCCCATCCCGGGGAAGAGTAGATGCCGTTCTGGCTTGTTGCGGGTCCAGGCAACCTTCGCTGTGGCCTTGTGTTTTTCCCAAGGACGATCGGGCAGTGCAAACTCGACGGACAACTCGGTGCCAGGAGCCAGCGGAGCACTGCTTTCGATAAACAACCCGCCTGCACCGATGCCACCGGTTAAGCTGTCGAACTGTTTGCCTTCCGGGGTCGTGTAGCGAACCTTCACGGCGAGCGGAGCTCTCGGATGAGAGCGCGCATGGGCGAATCGAGCGTCGTCGTCGCTGGCAAGAATCTGTTCAATGACCGCTTCCCACGATAGTATGCCGAGCAGTTCTCCTGTGGCACTATGAAGCATGACCACTTCCTGTTCGGCATTCATCTCAAGGGCTTTTCCTTTATGCCCTTCCGTCGTGGTCACAGGTAATTTCATGGTCAGGTCCTTGTATTGAACGCGGGACGATTCGGGTGCAGATGGGTAGCCACTAGGCCGGCTGCCCGACGGTTTGGAGGGCTTTCACCAGTTCAAGCACGCGGTTACGAATATCGGGGTTAATCTCCGTAAAGCGCACCCCCATGCCAGGACTGAACGTATATTGGTCTGCTTTAGGGCACACCCACGCGACGAGACCCTTTGCTGGCATCCATTCTGACGGCTGCTCTGGTAGCGAAAATTCAAGCGCAAGCTTGGTGCCGACCGGTAGGGGCCTCAGGCTTTCGATAAAGAGCCCGCCTCCGCCGATGCCGCCTGCGCGACTTTCAAACTGCTGACCTTCCTGGGTTGTGTATTTGACACGGAAAGTGAGCGTCACGCGCGGCTCATTCCTGGTTTCTCGGCTCGCCGGTGGCTTACGATAGGCCAGAATCTGGTCGATGACGAAATCCCATGATAGGTCGCCCATGGGTTCGCCGTTGATCCCAAAAAGGGTGATCACTTCACGGTTTGCATCAAGGTCAAGGGTTTTGCCTTTGTGTCGAAGGCTTGAAGACACGGGATATTTCACACGTCCTCCACGTTCAAGACTGTAACGCAAGTATAGCGCAGCATTTCATCTTGTCGAGGAAAAATGCAGAGTCACGAGCGTCGGCACAGGCTGGAGAGGAAGAGGGAGCAGAGAGCATTCGAGAAGAAAGTTGTAAAAGCACAACCAGGCCAGGATGATCCTGGCCTGGAGAACTCTGAGTAGACGTTCTGTGGAGCGAGCGAAAAAAGCTATAGTTATAATGACTTAGGCGGTCTTTACATCCTTATCTTGTTCGAAGATTCTGATGGGAGGGTGCTTGCCGAGGATGGCATCCTCGGTGATAAGGACTTCTTTAATCTGCTTCTGCGAAGGGGCATCGTACATCACGTCCAGCATCACGTCTTCGAGGATAGCACGCAATCCTCGAGCGCCGGTCTTCTGGAGAAACGCTTTCCGCGCAATCGCCCCGAGTGCACCGTCCATGAACTTGAGCTTCACCTTCTCAAAGGAGAGTAATTTTTCATACTGTTTCGTGAGCGCATTTCTCGGCTCAGTCAAGATTCGAATGAGGGCGCGCTCATCCAGCTCATCCAAGGTGGCCACGACCGGCAGCCGACCGACGAATTCAGGAATCAAGCCGTACTTGAGGAAATCTTCAGGTTGAACTTTCGCAAACAGTTCACCGAGCCGAATCTCGCTCCGCCCGCGAACTTCGGATCCGAATCCCATTGTCTTTTGATTCAAACGTTGCTCGATAATGTGTTCAAGCCCGACGAACGCTCCGCCGCAGATGAACAGGATATGACTCGTATTGACCTGAATAAACTCTTGGTGCGGATGCTTGCGCCCACCTTGAGGCGGCACGTTGGCAACGGTCCCCTCAATGAGCTTGAGCAGCGCCTGTTGCACCCCTTCGCCCGAGACATCGCGGGTGATGGACGGGCTGTCGCTCTTGCGGCTGATCTTGTCGATTTCATCGATGTAGACGATGCCTCGCTCGGCCCGCTCGACATCGTAGTCCGATGCTTGCAAAAGCTTGAGAATGATATTTTCTACATCTTCGCCGACGTACCCTGCTTCTGTGAGCGTGGTGGCATCGGCCAGCGTGAAGGGAACGTCCAAGTACTTTGCGAGGGTTTGGGCCAACAGCGTTTTGCCTGTACCCGTGGGCCCCAGCATGAGGATGTTGCCCTTCTGGAGCTGCACGTCGTCAGTGTCTTTGTCCTTGGCCGAGATTCGCTTGTAATGGTTATGAACGGCCACCGCAAGAATTTTCTTGGCCCGCTCCTGTCCCACGACGTATTGATCCAAGTGGTGTTTGATTTCCAGCGGCTTCTTGAGTTTCGATGAAATCTCTTCTTTCGCTTCCTCCCA
>JANYBU010000377.1 GCA_025360665.1 Nitrospira sp. | reverse complement strand
GGGGCGTGAGCGCGAGAAGTACGGCGTCGTCTACGGTGCCAAGATCAAGATTAAAAATGGTGGTCACGTTGAGGTGGGACAGAAATTGGTTGAATGGGATCCGTACTCACTGACCATCCTCACTGAGGTCGGCGGTAAAGTGGCGTATGGAGATATCATCGAAGGTGTCTCTATGAAGGAAGAATTTGATGAAGTCACTGGCCTTTCCCGTAAGGTCATCGTCGAGCACAGTGGCGCAACGTTGCGTCCACGGGTGTCGATCAAGGATACCAGTGGAAAAACTGCCAAGGTTGCAGCGGCGGCAAACGTGGCTCGCTATCTGCTTCCGGTCGGCGCCCATATCTTCGTTGAAAAGGGTGCAGAGGTCCATCCTGGTGATGTGTTAGCCAAGATTCCGCGAGAGACGACCAAGACGAAAGACATCACGGGTGGTCTGCCTCGGGTGGCCGAGTTGTTTGAGGCCAGAAAACCAAAGGAGACGGCCGTCATCAGCGAGATCGATGGCGAAGTTTCCTATGATGGTTTCGTGAAGGGCATGCGGAAGGTATTAGTCAATAACAAGATGGGCGATGTGAAGGAATATTTTATTCCTAAGGGTAAACATGTTAACGTGCACGAGGGTGATTGGGTCAGGGCTGGTGAACCGTTGATGGATGGATCGGCCAATCCGCACGACATCCTCGATGTGCTGGGCCCGAACGAGTTGCAAAAGTATCTGGTCGATGAAGTGCAGGATGTGTACCGGCTGCAAGGTGTGACGATCAACGACAAGCACATCGAGATCATTGTGCGGCAGATGCTGCGTAAGGTCAGAATCGAAGATCCTGGCGACACAGAGTTTTTGCCAGGCAGTCAAGTCAGTAAGATGTTATTTGACGAAGAGAATGAGCGAGTACTGGCTAGGGGTGGGCAGCCGGGTCTTGGGAAGCCTGTACTACTTGGTATTACCAAGGCAGCATTGACTACGGATAGCTTTATCTCGGCAGCCTCATTCCAGGAGACCACGCGTGTCTTGACGGAAGCCGCGATCAATGGGCGCGTTGATAATCTGTTGGGCCTGAAAGAAAATGTCATCGTCGGTCGTTTGATTCCAGCTGGAACCGGCTTCGAAGAGTATCGGGACACCTTTGTCATCAGTCCCAAGCCTGAGCCTGTGATTGTTGCTCAGGGAGATATTTCGGCGCTTACGCACGAGGGCGTAGCGACGGGATCGGGAGAGCCTGCTCGCTCATAATGCATGCGATGGTGAAGGGGACTTGACACCGCGATCAATGCTCACTACAATCCACCGGCTTTACCCTTGAAGGGTTAAGCAAGATGATCAAACTGTGCCGAAGATGAGAGTGAAGCACAAATGCCAACGATTAATCAGTTAGTCAGAAAAGGTCGCCAGTTGGCGCACGCGAAGACGAAGAGTCCTGCCCTTAAGTCCTGCCCGCAGAAGCGTGGCGTCTGTCTTCGTGTCTATACCTCAACGCCAAAGAAGCCGAACTCGGCGTTGCGTAAGGTCGCGCGTGTCCGGTTGACGAACGGGATGGAAGTCACGACATACATCCCTGGTGTCGGCCACAATCTCCAAGAGCACTCCATTGTGCTCGTACGAGGCGGTCGTGTGAAGGACTTGCCGGGTGTGCGCTATCACATCATCAGAGGTGCGCTTGATGCCGTAGGTGTGGCAGATCGAAAGCAGAGTCGTTCGAAGTATGGAGCGAAGCGTCCCAAGTAGGAAGATTGTCACAGTTGGTAATGAGAGAGTGAATGACACATGCCAAGAACTAGATTTTTAGACCACCGCGATCCTCTCCCTGATGTGCGATATCGGGATAAGCTCGTCGGGAAGTTTTTGAATATCCTGATGTCGGGTGGAAAGAAGAGTACGGCCGAGCGCATTTGCTACGGAGCCTTCGATGTCATTCAGGAGAAGACCGGCAACGATCCACTCAAGGTGTTCCGGACAGCGATTGATAATGTGAAGCCGGTCGTTGAGGTGAAGTCCCGCCGGGTGGGCGGTGCCTCATATCAGGTGCCGGTAGAAATTCGTCCGGCTCGGCGGATGTCGCTGGCTCTCCGATGGTTGGCGGAGTACTCGCGTACTCGCGGCGGTAAGAGCATGCGAGAGAAGCTCGCGGCTGAGTTGCTGGACGCGTCGAACAATACGGGGGCGGCGGTTAAGAAGCGGGAAGACGTGCATCGGATGGCGGAAGCCAATAAGGCATTCGCGCACTATCGCTGGTAGCGTCGTTCTGTGCTGCAGCTGGGCCGTGCTGCGATCCGCTCACGCGGGTGTTTGTAAGTCGCAGCATTTCACTGGCTCGGGTTGCAGCATGTATATTTTTAGGGGAAGTACGTGGCTCGTCAATCACCATTAGAGCAAACTCGGAACATCGGTATCATGGCTCATATTGATGCCGGTAAGACAACAACAACGGAGCGGATCCTTTACTACACCGGGATCTCCCACAAGATGGGTGAGGTTCACGAAGGCGCGGCGACGATGGATTGGATGGAGCAGGAGAGGGAGCGTGGCATTACAATTACGGCTGCTGCGACCACCTGTTTCTGGCGAGACCATCGCATTAATATCATCGATACTCCAGGGCACGTCGATTTTACGATTGAGGTCGAGCGGTCGCTTCGGGTGCTCGACGGAGCTGTGGCGGTGTTTGACTCCGTGCAGGGAGTTGAGCCGCAATCTGAGACGGTCTGGAGGCAGGCGGATAAGTATAGTGTGCCGAGGATCGCGTTCATGAACAAGATGGACCGGGTTGGCGCAGATTTTTATGCCAGCGTTCAGACGATGATTGACCGGTTAGGGGCAAACCCTATTCCGATTCAGATCCCAATCGGTAAAGAGTCTGAGTATCGTGGATCGATCGATCTCATCACGATGAAAGCGTACGTCTATGACGATGAAACGCTCGGCGCTAAATATAAGATCGATGAGATTCCGGCTGATCTACTTGATCGAGCCAAGGAGTACCGCACCAAGATGGTGGATGCGGTCGCTGAATTCGATGAGCAGGCCATGGATAAGTATCTGAATGGCCAGCCATTGACGGAGGAAGAGATCCGTCGAGCCATTCGAGCGGGTGTGCTTTCGATGAAGATGACTCCTGTTCTCTGTGGAACTGCTTTTAAGAATAAGGGTGTTCAACAGTTGTTGGACGGGGTTGTCGATTTTCTTCCATCCCCGCTTGATGTCGAATCGGTGACCGGGATTGATCCGAATACCGAACAGGAAGTGAAGCGACGTCCGTCAGATAGTGAGCCGTTTGCTGCCCTAGCCTTCAAGATTATGACAGATCCGTTTGCGGGTCAGCTCACCTTTCTGCGGGTGTATTCGGGCACGCTGAAGACGGGAACGTCCATCGCGAATGTGACGAAGGGGACGAGGGATCGCGTCGGACGTCTGCTGAAGATGCATGCGAACAAGCGTGAAGACATTGATGTGGCCTATGCGGGTGATATTGTTGCGGCCGTCGGACTAAAAGGGGCGACGACCGGAGACACCTTGGCAGATGAAAAACAGCCAGTCCTGCTCGAGGTCATGAAGTTTCCTGAACCTGTTATCGCAATGGCGATTGAGCCAAAAACCAAGCAAGATCAAGAGAAGATGGGGTTCGCGCTCCAGAAACTAGCGCAGGAAGATCCATCGTTCCGGGTGAAGACGGATGAAGAGACCGCACAGACCATCATTGCCGGGATGGGAGAGCTGCATCTGGAGATCATCGTCGATCGTATGCTGCGAGAATTTAAGGTGGAGGCCAATGTCGGAAAG
>JANYBU010000398.1 GCA_025360665.1 Nitrospira sp. | reverse complement strand
GCTCGCCGATTGCTACTCAGATTGGGGGATGCATGACGCAAAAGACGGACAACCGCGCAAGGGGTGGGTGAAGCTTATTCAATCCCTGCAGCAAGATCCATGGAAGTTCCGCACCTATTCCAGACTCGTTCGGGTCTCACTCCTGGCTTTCCTGAGTAGCCCAAAGCAGGATGCGTAGACGACAGGTGTTAGCCGGATGCTGAAAAAGCCCGCCAGTGGCAATGGACCGCTGACGCGTGAAGCGCCAGGAAATCGCAATCCAAAGTTCGACGTTCGGGGTTCGAAGTTCCGAAAACCTCGAACTTCGGACCTCGAACCTTCGCCCCTCCTGCCTATCTCGCGCGGCTACTCTGTAACCCTTCTTTCCAGGAAGCGCACCCAGCCTCAAGTACCATGGCTCGCGATGAAGGTCGGGCGCCTGACTTTCTGCTTGACAGAGGAGGTGCATCTGTTCATATTGTGAACAGGTACCTAATTTTCCCGTATAAGTCATGGATTTACAGGGTCAACGAGACCTTCTCCTCCTCAGCGAACTCGATCGAGATGGCGGGGCCACTCAGCGCACCCTTGCCATCAAACTTGGTGTCGCGCTTGGTCTGACCAACCTCTACCTCAAGCGTCTGGCCCGCAAGGGCTACATCAAGATCACGACCATCCCGCGCAATCGCATCAGATATCTCCTGACGCCACAGGGCTTCACGGAAAAGTCACGCCTGACCTATCTCTACATGCAGTACTCCCTCTCGTACTACCGTGACATGCGTACTCGGCTAAAAGAGATGCTGTCCACGTTCGACGGCTCTCATGGCCAGCGGGTTGTGATCTACGGGACGACCGAGTTAGCCGAATTGGCCTATCTGTCGCTTCGAGAAATGAATATCGACTGTGTGGGATTTATTGATGGAAGCTCGCGTGAGTCGTTCCTCTCTTGCCCGGTTTCTTCTCCTGACAAGATTAGTCGATGGCAATTTGATCGGGTCTTGATTACTGATTTCGAGCATGCCACTGCCTGTGAAGAACAGTTGGTGCAGTCGGGAGTCCCGCGAGAAAAGGTGCTGAGACTCGGCCTGCCCGAATAAGGTGTGGCGCTTCCGCGCGTGGTCGACATTGTGTGTGGTGCGTGCGATTTGGATCTGTAAGTGAAAGGGCGGAGCTGTGTCCGCAGGGCGCGCGACTGGCGCGACGTGCGGGACTCGCGAGAAAGGTGTGACGTGCGAGCGGTGTAGGACTTGCGAGATAAGCGGGATTTGCGCAAGTGTAAGAGGTTCGACTCATTTCTCGGCAGTCCCGCTTTTCTCGCTCGTCTCGCATTCATCTTATGTCTGTGATCCGATTTGAGGAACTCGAATGCTGGCAGAAGGCAAAGGCACTCGCGGTCACGCTCTACCAGGTCACGAAAGACGGAGAGTTCGGCAGGGATTTTGGTTTACGGGACCAGATAAGAAGAGCGGCTGTTTCAATCGCGTCCAATATAGCAGAGGGCAAGGAGCGAGAAACTGTTTCGGAATTCATCCGGTATTTGTACGTGGCAAAAGGATCAGCGGGTGAGGTAATGACCCAAGTGATCATCGCGGAAGAAGTCGGATACCTCGACCGAGAGAAGTCCATAGAGATCAGACAGAGGGTCCAGCAACTCAGTGCTATGATTGGGGCCTTGATCAAAACGTTGAAGAGTGGGCGGTAACATGCGCACCGCAAGCGTGACTTGCAGGACGCGCGCGAATGGCGAGACGAGCGAGAGTTACGCAGATCATGGTTGTCTCGTTTTCTTGGTGCCTGTCGCGCTTTTCTCGCTCGTCCCGCACGTCCCGCGGTGAGTCCCAAATGAACAAGACAGACCAAATCAGCCAAATAAACGAGGTAAGCCAAACTCGAAGATGGTACGCCCTTCGGACACGGTCGCGTCATGAAAAGATCGTGCGCGACCAGCTTACGAATCAGGGCATTGAGCCGTTATTGCCGACGGTCAAGCGTATGAGTCAATGGAAGGATAGGAAGAAAGAAATCGAGATCCCTCTCTTTTCAGGGTATTGCTTTGTCCGCTATGCATCGGAGCAAAAGCTACCGGTGCTCAAGACGATCGGAGTCGTCGACATTGTTGGCGCTAGCCATTGCCCGGAGCCGATCCCGGACGAGGAGATTGCGGCGCTCAAGACCCTGATGACCAGTGTGCTTCCATATGACCCGCATCCCTATCTCCATGAAGGCATGATGGTCGAGGTGATTCGAGGGCCACTCCAAGGCGTGCACGGGATTCTCTTGCGCAAAGAAAAACGGCATCGATTGGTGATTGGGGTCCGCCTGATTCAGCAGGCGGCGGCGGTCGAGATTGATGTGAATGATGTGGTGCCGGCGTAATGAGAACAAGATTCGGTGGCGCAATCCCCGCGGCCGTGTAACCGAGAGGCAGGTATGCTAACGGAAGACGAAAATCTCACACGAGCGATCCTGGCTGCCATCAACACACAGCCTGGGATCAGACTGGCCATTCTGTTCGGCTCGCTGGCGGCTGGTCGGGAGCGGGCGGACAGCGATCTGGACCTAGCAGTAGACGCCGGACATCGCCTCACGGCTGGTGAGAAACTGGCTCTGATGAACGAGTTGTCAGAACGAACGGGCCGACCGGTGGACTTGGTAGATCTCCACGCCGTCGGCGAACCTCTTCTAGGCCAGATCCTCCGACATGGGAAAAAATTGTTGGGTGGCGGGACTTGCTACGCCAACCTCATCCGCAGACACCTCTTCGATCAGGAGGATTTTCTCCCATATCGCACAAGAATCCTTGCTGAAAGGAGGCGGGCATGGATCGGGAAGTAATCGAGCAGAAGCTTGAATCCCTGCGTCGCTGTCTCCAGCGCGTCGCAGAGAAATGTCCATCCGATCCAGACAAGCTGGGTCGTGACCCCGATCTTCAGGATATCGTTACCCTCAATCTGACCAGGGCTGTGCAACTGTGCGTGGACCTTGGCGCACATCTCATTGCCGACATGGATGTACTACCACCGGATACGATGGGCCAAACCTTCGATGCTCTGGCCCACGCCGGAGTCATCCCCGAACCTCTGGCCCAACAACTCAAGCAGGCAGTGGGCTTTCGGAATATTGCCGTGCATCACTATGAAGAAATCGACTGGGCGATTGTCCACGGTATCGCGCTGAATCACTTGAGCGATTTCACTGAATTCGCCAAGGTCATTGCCTCAAGATTAGCCCGATGATCACTCGCCAAGACCTGAGAGTGGTGAGTAGGTAGAGATGGTGCGAGGGCCATTGCAGGGAATAAATGGGATTTTGTTTGCTCTATTTGGTTTGTGTGGTTGAACTAGACTAACCAGATGAACAAAATAAACCAAATAGACCAGACGAACCAGATAGACAAGAGAGACCAGCCGAACCCGTCCGCCAGTCTTGCTCGGCTATCCTGCGGGGTCTCGTCACGATGACCCTGCTCGCTGTCCCCCCGCAGCTTTCCCAGGCGTCGTTTCTCGGACAGAAAGCCATTCTCAAGAAGCAAGCCATTCGGGAACGATTCGACCGGTTGGCATCGGAGCGAGAATCTTGGCAGCGGCGGGCGTCCTACTATTACAACGATCAGCGACGTTATCTCCAGTTCTTGATACCAGAGGGCTTAAGCATTTTAGAAATTGGATGCGGGTTGGGTGATCAGCTCGCGGCACTCAAGCCACGGCGGGGATTAGGTATTGATCTTAGCGAGGCCATGGTCAAGGAAGCCTCCACGCGCCATCCGGAATTGGAGTTTCTGGTCGGAGATGGAGAAGCGCTGGCACTCGATGAGACGTTCGATGTCATCCTGCTCGTCGATCTCGTCGGACATGTGCTCGACGTCGAAGCGACGCTGAAGCAGCTTCGCCGTTGTTGCAGGCCCACGACCCGTGTCGTCATCGCCTACTACAACTTCTTGTGGGAGCCCTTCTTAGGACTGTTGGAGCAGGTGGGCCTGAAAATGCCGCAAGCGGAGCAAAACTGGCTTTCGCCTGCAGATATCCGGAATCTTCTCCGGCTGGCTGATTATGAGATCGTCAAGGCGGAATGGCGCCTGTTGATGCCCACAGGCATCCCAATCCTTTCGACCATCGCGAATCGACTATTGGCCCATCTGCCTGGGCTGAACCACCTGTGCCTCTGCCACTATGTGGTGGCTCGGATGCGAACCGCGCCTACTCATGAACTGCAGACGGTGACGGTCGTCATTC
>JANYBU010000369.1 GCA_025360665.1 Nitrospira sp. | reverse complement strand
GACAAGCCGGAAGCGGGCATGAGCCACACCGGCACGGCAGAACGACGGAGCATTGATCAACCCAACCGAGTCAGCACAGAGAGCAGAGACTCAGATTCGCCGACCGTCGTTCAGACTCATTTCCGGATTGGAAAATACTATGGCTTGACAAGATTTGAAACGCCGTGGTACATGCTGCGCGATTTGTAACCAAGATGGGTTTCGTGATCGATTTTGTCTCTCCAATGAGCCACTCATACCAGTCTGCTCTTCTTCCTGTCTTTTTCTCTTCATCATGTGTGTCACTAACTTGGTTCCGGGGCCGGCCATGTAACTAGGCGTGGCTGTTGAGGAAAGGAGTGTTTTGTGAAGACAAAAGGTACGGTCAAGTGGTTCAATGATCGCAAGGGGTTTGGGTTCATTCGTCTTGAGAGCGGGGATGATGTCTTCGTACATTATTCCGCGCTGCAAGGAGAAGGGTTTAAGACCTTGAAAGAGGGAGAAAACGTCGAGTTCGAGGTCGTGCAAGGCGCAAAGGGGCCTCAGGCTTCGAACGTCTTGAAGTCGGCCATCGCCGAGTCTTGACGTATTCATTCTGAGGGATTGTGTCTTAGGAAGGCCTACCTTTCATGTTGGGGCAGGCCTTCGTATTTCTGCTGAGTACACCTGTATCCAAATGCCCCATTTCGTTGACAATACCTATTGACACTGCTAGCGTTTGATCGTTAGCCCGCATTATTCATGAAGGTTCGTCGCGAAAGCGAGACGGGCACTCGGAGGATGTGAAGCCCTGAGGCATACTCGCGCAGTATGTCGAAGGGCTGAACGGCGAGACTGCCTATCGCAGCCGCATATCCGTGCTTGCAGCAGAAGCTCATGAATCTGCGGGTGAGGGAGGTTTGACTTGGCGATCGACCGCAGTAGCGTCTTGCATAGCGCACAGCTCTTTGCGTCACGGGGCCAATTCGACGCTGCCATCAATGAATGGAAGAAGCTCTCAACCGAGTCGCCGGGCGATGGGAGTATCTTCAATTCAATCGGGGATTTACACCTCAAACGCCACGCCACCATCGATGCCGTGGCGGCCTTTGTGCAGGCGGCCAATGCCTTCCGTGCCGAAGGGGCCACTCTCAAGGCGATCGCCACATTCAAGAAGATCTTGAAGCTTGATCCCTCACGGTACGATGTGTTCCGGCATCTGGGAGATCTCAATGCTGAACGTGGTCTGCTGAGTAGCGCGGTCCAAGATTATCTCACCCTCGGAAAACACTACCTCAAAGCGGGAAAAAGCAAAGACGCGCTGGACATCTATAAGAAGATCGTCAGCCAGGATCCCTCGAATCTGGATGCCCAGCAGCGGGTGGCGGAATTATGCCTGCAAGAAAACATGCAGGACGAAGCCACAAAAGTCTATTTGCAATTAGGGAGAGAGCGGTCGGCACAGCAGCGCTATGGTGAGGCCAAGGATGCGTATCAAGCCGTGTTACGCATCGAACCTGCCAACAGTGAGGCCGCCCAGTTCATCGAACACTTTGCAAAGACCGGTGGGAATCCCAGCCAGGCTACCAAGACGAGGTCCGGTTCTTCAGGAGGCCCATCCAAGAGTTCCGAGCCGCTTGATCTGTTGTCGGAAGCCACCCGCCGCATCAAAGAAAAGCAATTTGCCGGTGCGGAGGCCATTCTCAATCAATTACTGACCAAAGAGCCAGGAAATCCGGAAGTCTGCCAGTTGCTTGCGAAGTTACATCTACAACGGGGAGATATCCAGGTGGCGCTCGGCGAATATCGCTACCTCGCAGGAGCGGCCTTGCGGGCGCAAGACTATGTGCAGGCTGAAACGCTGATCACAGATTTTCTGGCGATCGAACCACAGTCCGTCGCGCTCCTCGAACTCTATGGAGAGCTGTATGCAGAGAAGGGGGATGTCGCCAACGCCGTGCTTCAGTATGGAAATGCGATTGAGCTGCTGCTGGAACGGCCCGAGCCGGGGATGCCGACCTTGCATGAGGAACTGTTCGAGAAGGTCACTGCGCTGGCGCCGGACAGCCCGACGGTCAAGAAGCTGACCGCCCTCATGAATGGCACTGCAGTGGATGAACCGTCTGTTCCATCTCAATCCGAGACAACAGTGTCTCTCGCAGCTGCGATCCCATCGAGCCCAGTCCTGGTGGCGGAAACATTTTCAACGGCCAATGCTGCTCCGGACGATCCCTGGGATGTGCACTCCAAGATCACTCCTCTACAAGAGAGGCATTTCTCACACGCCGAGCCGGAACATGCGCCAGCCCAATCTGAGGCGCCGCAGTTGACAGGATCGGAACCGGTTACGACGGGCAGCGGGCTCTCGTTGTGGAATGCCGAGCCGGACGAGCAAAGAGGGCAGTTGTCGCAAGAGGCAGGCTCGGTTGCTCCCCTCTCGCCTGTCCTCTCGACGAGCGAGCAGTTCCAGGCCTATGTAAAGGCGGGCCAGCAGGCTGAGGCGGAAGAATGGCTCAGTCATCTGGTGACTGCGCAGCCCGACGATGCAGAGGCCCGAGATTTGTTCGGCTCCCTGCTTGAGGCGAAGGGTGATACCGCAGGAGCAGCCATGCAATATTCTCGGGCTCTCGAATTGCTCCTGGCCCATCCAAACAGTGAGAGTCCGAGTCAAGCGGCGAGTCTTTATACGAAAGTGAAGGAGCTGGCTCCAGCCAGCCCGTTGGTTGCCAAATGGGCTTCGACGTTTTCTCCTAAGCTGCAGGCGTCAGTGCCATCCGTCGAGACGCCGGTTTCTGCGGAGCCCACGGATGGGATTGACCCCGAGACTCACTACATACTGGGAGTCGCCTACAAGAACATGGGACTGCTGGATGAAGCGAAGGAAGAATTTCGTCTCTCGATGAAGGGTCCCGACTTTTTCTTGGATTCCTGTCTTATGATCGCAGTCTGTTTGAAGGAACAAGGAGAAGGGCAGTCGGCAAGCGCGCAGCTCGAATTGCTATTGAAGGATCCGAAGTGCCAGGGAGCCAAGGCGCAGGCCATTCGCTATGAGCTCGGCTTACTCTACGAAGCGCAAGAACAGTGGGGCCAGGCTGCCGCAATCTATGAATCGATTCCGACCTTCCACGACGTACCACAGCGACTCGAATCAGCTCGCGCACACAGGAGCTCAGGTCAACCGACCTCCGCACTCCGCTTCGCAAACTAGTCGGCCACAGAAACAATCACCCGTATTGTTCTCGCCTCGCTCGGCTATCCTGTTAGTCAACCTCGTTTGGGGCCGGACGTCCCTCTAAGACCGCGTGAATATTCTCCAAACAAACCAGTCCCATCTGAACCCTCGCATGGACTGTGGCAGAGCCCAGGTGGGGGAGCAGTACCACCTGCTTCAACTGCGCCAGCGCTGGATGGAGGGCCGGTTCCTGTTCATAGACGTCGAGTCCCACGCCTGCGATGGTTCCTGTCTTGAGGGCGTCGACCAGCGCCCCTTCATCGACGATCGGACCACGAGCAGTATTGATGAGAAAGGCAGTGGGGCGCATCCAGGCCAATTCGCGCGCGCCGATCAGATGATGGGTGGCAGGCGAGAGGGGTACATGGATCGTCACGATATCCGCTTCCCCGAGGAGATCGCGTAATGATCGGAACTCCCACTCGCGGGGGAGAGTCGAGGTGGCCTGGGGGTGGCTGGTGTGATAGCGCACCAGCATACGAAACCCTACCGCGCGGCGGGCCACCGCTTGCCCGATTCGTCCCATGCCGATAATCCCAAGCGTCTTGCCCGAGATTTCCGCCCCCAAGAGTTGCGTGGGACTCCACCCAGGCCAACGACCGGATCGCACGAGGGCATCGCCTTCGACGATGCGGCGTGCCGTCGCCAGGAGCAAAGCCCAGGTCAAATCCGCGGTGGCATCCGTCAGGACGTCCGGAGTATTGGTGACGATCAGACCACGCTGTCGTGCGGCAGCAAGATCGATGTTGTTATACCCGACGGCGTAGTTCGTCAGAATTTTCAGTCGAGTTGCCGCATGAATGGTTTCGGCGTCGATGCGATCGCCCAGGGTCACAATCGCGGCGTCGGCTTGGCAGAGTCCCTCACGAAGTGCCAATGGAGCGGGCAACGCATCGAGCGGCTCCTGCACCAGCTGGAACCGCTCTCGCACGATGGCCATGACGGGATCGGGGAGAAGGCGTGAAAGATAGAGGGTATGGCGTATGTCGGTCACAGGCGTTGACTCCTCTCGGCGAATCACATCTTTGCAGGATGCTGAAAAAGTCCACCAGCATAAGAAGACCGTTATTTGGTTTGTCTGGTCTGTCTGGTTTTTGGTTGAACGAAACTAACCAGATGAACCAAATCAACCAGATAAACAAAACAAACCAGATAAACCAGACTTGTGCTGGTCTCAAGAGTCCGTCTAGAATGAGCGACCCATTCAACTATGACCGCACCAACTCTCATTCTGCCGGAACGTTCCCACGCCATTGCCTCAGACCTCCGAGCCGCGGTAGGCATCGATAAAGTAAAGGACGACTATTCGACGCTCACTGCCTATGCGGTGGATGCGAGCATCTATCGGATGACGCCGAAGGCCGTCGTGCTTGTCGAGTCCGAGGAGGACATCGCCGCCACGGTACGGTATGCCGTACAGCGGGGCATTCCGTTGACGCCGCGTGCCGCCGGGACGAATCTGACCGGATCGGCGATCGGGTCCGGGATTATTCTAGACGTTTCGCGCCTAAATCGGGTGCTGGAGATGAATCGAGAAGAGCGCTGGGCTCGGGTGCAGCCGGGGATCGTACTTGCTGAGTTGAATAAAGAACTTGGTCGGCATGGATTATTATTCGGGCCCGATCCCTCGAGCGGCGATATGTGCAAGCTCGGTGGGATGTTGGCGAACAACTCATCCGGTCCCCACACGCTGCGGTATGGCGCCGTCAAAGATAATGTGGAGGCGCTCCGTGTCTGCCTGCAGTCTGGTGAGTGGCTGGATGCCAAGGCCTATGGGCTCGACGATCCAACCTGCGCCGATCTGCTGAAGGCGCACAAACCGCTTCAGGAATTACGGTCGTTGATACAAGACCATGCCACGCTGATCGCGCAGAAGCGTCCGACGGTCAGCAAGAACAGTTGTGGCTACAACCTCTTCGGTCTCGTCGATGGGCTTGCGCGAGGCTGCTTCGATCTTCCCAAACTGTTCGTCGGCAGCGAGGGCACGCTCGGTCTCTTCAGTGAAGCCACCATTCGGCTGGTCGAGAAGCCCCGCGCGACACTTACGGCGCTCATCCATTTTCACCGCTTGGAAGATGTGGGCGATGCGGTGCCGCAGTTGCTGGAGTTGAGTCCGAGCGCGTTGGAAGTGATGGATGCCAACACACTCAACTTGATCGGACGGGTGAAGCATGGCATCCCGGCAGATGCGGCTGCCACCCTTCTGGTGGAGTTGGATGCTGACGTGGCAGGGACCGATCTCCGTATACAGGCCGCGCGGATGACCAAGATCTGTCGCCGCTATCGCCTCACGTCCGATCCCGTGATCGCCTTCGATCCTGAGCAACGGGAGCAATTGTGGAAGGCTCGCAAGGCCCTCTATCCCACGCTCTATCGATTCGACCCCCGGAAGAAGCCCATCAACTTTGTCGACGACGTGGTGGTACCGGCTGAACGGATCAGCGAACTCATCCGGTATCTAGAAGAATTCTTTGCCGGACAGCGCGTGCCGGTCGCGATTTTCGGTCATATCGGGAATGGGAACGCCCATATCATTCCCTTGCTCGACGTGAACGACGAAGATGATTTTCAGAAGATGGTGCAGGGCTATCACGAGATTCACCAAACGGTCTTGGGTCGCTTCGGCGGTTCGATCTGCGGGGAGCACGGCGATGGCCGGGTGCGCGCCGAATTCGTAAAGACGATGTTCGGCCCGGAGCTGTACGACCTGTTTGTGCGGGTGAAACAGAGCTTCGATCCTTCCGGGGTGCTCAACCCCGGCATCAAGATCAGCGACCGGCCCTTCACGGACCATATCGACTATGTGCGATTATCCAAACCCTGCGCGACCTGCGCCAAATGTAATGCCGTTTGCCCGGTCTACGATGTGTTTCAATCGGAAGACATGAGTTCGCGCGGCTGGTTCGAGATCGTCACCGATAAAAGCTATAGCTATCTCAATTCGAAGCGAGTCGTGGAGGCCTGTCTCAACTGTAAGTCCTGTCGCACCGCCTGTCCGGCCGGAGTCGATGTATCCCAGCTCATCCTGGACCGTCGCGCCGAGAATCCGAACAAGATGGCCGGTATCATCTTTCGCTTCCATGCACAGTCAGCACGATTCGAGCGATTCTTAAAGTTTCTCGCGAGGTATCAATCAATCTGGGATCGTCCTCTAATGCGGCGACTGCTCCATCATCTGACGAAGCCATTCATGCGTCGTCTCGCCGAGACGGCACAATTGTCGCCTCAGCTGGTCCTGCCTCGATTGGCCCAGCGACAGCTTCGGGATCGGTATCCAAAACTGATTCCCCGGGCTGGGCAAGCAGCTCGCTCCTCGGTGGCCTATTTCCACGGCTGCGCGGCCAACTACTTCGACGACGGGGTGGGGGATGCCGTGATCGCCGTATTACGAAAACATGGGGTCGAGCCGGATCTTCCGCCTCAACGGTGTTCCGGGACGCCGATCGAAACCTACGGGCATCGCGCGCTGGCCAAAGAAGGGGCGCGGGTCAATCTCGCGTCCATGGCAGGGTACGACAAGGTGGTGACCGGTTGCGCTTCCTGCACCCTGATGCTGAAGGACTACCCCACCTTGTTCGCCGGGGAGCCGGAGCAAGCGGCGGCCCAGGCTCTGGCCAAACAGGTGACACATATTTCTGAGTTCGTATCGCAATCGCCGGTGAAACCAGCCATGGCCAGTTCGTATCCCAGGCCGTGCAAGGTCGCCTATCACTCCTCATGCCATCTGCGAGCCGCGGGAGTGACGAAGGAGCCTCGCGCGATTCTGGCAGGCTTGCCGGGCGTTGAGTATGTGGAAATGCCGGACGCCGATCGCTGTGCGGGCGGAGCCGGGACCTATCTCGTGAAGGATTTTGAGACGTCGCAGCGTATTGTCGAGCGCAAACGGCGGGCCGTTGAACAGAGCGGCGCCGAGGTGGTGGCCACGAGTTGTCCGGCCTGTATGATTCAACTAAGCACGGGATTGCGGGGCGCAGCGGAGGTCAAACACGTGGCTCAGCTTATTCAAGAGGCCTACGAGGCAGCGGACCGGTCGTAGGTTTTTCTGGTCTATTTGGTTTGTTTGGTCTATCTGGTTTTTTGGTTGAACGAAACTCACCAGATAAACAAAACAAACCAGACAAACCAAATAACGAGGTTTCAATGGTCACAGTGCTGGTCTTTGGATTGACCCTTCGCGATGCGGTCGGAGAAACGGAATTCGAGCTTGACGTCTCGGAGCCAACCACGGTCAGGAAACTCATCGAATCAAACCAGGATCGCATGGGCCCGTTGCTCCAGTTTCTGTTAAACCGAGAAGTCATGATTGCGGTGAACAAGAAAGTGAGCGGCGAGGATACGATCGTCAAGAACGGCGATATCGTGAAGTTATCCCACCAGTCGAGAACGTCGTATGATGGGACGAGAGACATTCCCATCTAGGCTGCGTGACGCGCGAGACAGGCGAGACTGGCGGAAAAGGCGTGATCAGAAGTTCGAAGTTCTGGAAACCTCGAACTTCGGACCTCGAACACTCACCTGTCTCGCTCATCCCGCCCGTCTCGCCCGGATATTTTCTCCCAGCTACGTGCGTGCCTCTTCGCGATAATTTCTAAATTCCAGAAATAGCCTGCTATGCCGGTTGCCGGTGAGTTCGAGCGTGATCGTCCCGTCCGCAGTCTCCCATGCCGCATGGTAGTGCAGATGGCCGATGAGGACCGCGATACCCCAATAGTCGGGAACCGGTTGGTAGAGATCGTTGTCCCACACAGTCTGGTCGTTCGTCGGGCTTCCGTAGACAGCGGTGAGCTGTTCTTTCAGTGTCCTGTAGTAGCCGATAAATTCATTCAGTCCGTTGAGGGGCCTCTGCAGCAGGATGTATTGGCCACGGACCAGTGATTCGTGGCGGAACTCATACCCTTCGAGCACGCCATGATCGGAGAGGTTGCGCAGGTAGATCAGCCTGCCTTCCTCGTCGCGCTCGACTGTTCCTGCCACCGACAGACGAAGGGCTTCTGGATGCTGCCCCCAATGAGCCTGCACCGTCTGCAAAAAGGTCAGGACCTGCCTCGTCACCTCCGCTTGTAAGGTGGTTTCGTCTTTTTCGTCGAATGGGATAGTGAACGTCGGAGGCGCGGGAGTATCCTCTGAATTGGCCAACGCGAAGGGAGTGAATCCAGTCAGCATCACGCCAAGCGCCATTGCGATGAGATTACGCATAGTTGTCACGATAGAGGGACACCTATGCGTCGGTCTATCCTACGGAAGGTTGGTGGTAAGGGCAGTGATGGGTGGCGACTGATCGGTAATGGGTGAGATGGAAAGCTTGGCCTTCAGTTCAACGTTCGCGGCGTTTGGCTTTGGCCGTCGGCGGGGCAGTGAGCGGATCGTCTGGCCAGGAGTGTTTGGGGTAGCGGCCGCGGAGTTCTTTTTTGACCTCAACATAGGCCGACTTCCAGAAGCTGGAGAGATCCTTCGTGATCTGGACTGGCCGGCGCGCTGGTGACAGGAGGTGCAGCATGACCGGAACCGTTCCGTCGACGAGGCGTGGTGTGTCCTTGCAGCCAAACATTTCTTGCAACCGCACAGCCAGGATGGGTAGGTCAGGCGTCTCGTACTCCACGCGAACGTTCGATCCACTTGGGACCGTCAAATGGGTGGGGGCCCAACGTTCGAGTTGGCGTGACTGTTCCCAGGAGAGGAGTGCATGCAACGGCTGGGTGAGATCGAGCCGCGCGATGCGGTCGAGCGTCGTCAGTCCCGCGAGATAGGGAGCAAGCCAGTCGTCGAGCGTCCGCAGCAGCGACTCGTCCAACAGATCGGGCCAGCCTGACTCTTGTCCTTCGATCCGGCGTAGAAATGCCACTCGCGCCCGCCACTGACGAAGCTCAGAGGTCCAGGCCAGCCTGTCGAGTCCCGCCCGACGAATGCCCTGTAACAATGCCGTCGAAATCATCGAAGGATCCGGCTTGGAGAGGCCCTGCTCAGACAGAATAAGCTGACCCAATCTTCGTTGCCTCGTCGCACGAACTACCTGTGCTGTGTCATCCCACGATACTTCATCCACCACTTGAATCTGGTCTGTATAGAGGGTCTCAAGATCGTGGAGCTGTACCGGCGCGGCCAGATCGATCCTGGCCCATTGCGTGCCGCCGTCCAGGTCGGCAATGACCAGATAGTCTTCCGACCCGAGCGGATCGGGGTGCGCAAAGAGGGCGCCACGACCATTGGCCATAAGATAGCGGGCGTCATTTCCGCGTTGGCGTTGGGCGATGCGATCCGGATAGGCGAGTGCGAGCAACAGACCGACCTCATCGAGGTTGTCCTGCCGATCCGAACGAACCGATCGTGGGAATTGTCGTTGCCATAGGTCGGTCGTGCGTGTCACTCGCTGACAGGCGGCACGGTCGACGGTTGCACCGGCAGCGTGATCGTGCTGTCCATGCAAAACATCCAAGCGGAGTCGCAGATCGGCGTTGCGCCAGCCGGAGGGGCCGCGCAGAATATCTCGTTCGCTGAGCAGGGCGGCCAGTTCACAGGCAAGGCTCGTGTGCTGCAAGGGCACAGCCTTGAGCAGCATGTGCGCGAGACGTGGATGCAGCGGGAGCTCGGCCATCTGTGTTCCATGAGCGGTAATCTGTCCCTCTACATTGAGTGCACCGAGGCCGGTGAGCAACTCCCTCGCCTGGGCCACAGCCCCAGGAGGTGGGGGAGTGAGCCAGGACAACTCGGCTGGATTGTTCGTGCCCCAGAGGGCCAATTCGAGCAGCAGTGGCGCCAGATCGGCGTCGAGTATTTCCGGCGGACGACGCGGGACCAGCGATTGGTGCTCCCCAGCGGTCCAGAGGCGAACACAGACGCCCGGTTCGAGACGACCGGCCCGACCACGACGTTGCTCGGCAGAGTCCTGGGTCACGCGGATGGTCTCCAGTCTCGTGAGTCCCGAGCGCGGATCGAAACGAGGCACGCGCAGCAAGCCGGCATCGATGACGACACGCACCCCGTCGATCGTCAAACTGGTCTCAGCAATCGAGGTGGCCAGCACGATCTTTCTCGTGCCTGGTTGAGTGGGAGCAATCGCGCGGTCCTGCGCCTCTTGTGGCAGGTCACCATGGAGCGGCGCGATGAGGATGTTCGAGCCCAGATTCAGATCTAGCAGTTTCCGTTCGACACGACGAATCTCTGCCATGCCCGGCAGAAAGACCAAAAGACTGCCTGGGTTCTGCGCGAGCGAGCGCTTGATGGATTGGACGACTGCGACGTCGAGATGGCCGGAAAGCGGCTGGTCAAGATAACGGGTCTCTACCGGAAACATCCGGCCTTCGCAGACAATGACGGGCGCGTTGCCCAAGAGATCCGAGACCGGCCCACAATCCAACGTGGCCGACATCACGAGTAGGCGAAGATCCGGGCGAAAGAGCCGCTGCGATTCAAGACAGAGGGCCAGGCCCGTATCGGCCTGCAGGCTCCGTTCGTGGAATTCATCGAAGAGGACGATCGCATACGCGCTGAGCGCAGGGTCATCTTGCAGCAGGCGGGCGAGGATGCCTTCCGTGACCACCTCGATTCTGGTCTTGGGCCCCACCTTCGAGTCGAGCCGCATGCGATAGCCGACCGTTCCGCCGACCGATTCACCCAGCGTGGCGGCCATGCGATGGGCCGCGGCGCGTGCAGCGAGTCGGCGCGGTTCCAACATGAGCAGCGTCTTCCCGTCGAGCCAGGGAGCATCGAGCAAGGCCAGCGGTACCCGCGTCGTTTTTCCGGCGCCGGGTGCCGCGGTCAGCAGTGCATTCCGTCCCTCCGTCAGCGTGCGACGAAGGGCCGACAGCACATCTTCTATTGGGAGCCTGGACATGATAGGTTCGGTCTTCACGGGAGAGACTCTATCAGAGTCGCGGCAGGGACGAAAAGGAAACGGACGCGAAAACGGACGCATGGCCCTCTATCAATGTCGGTAGCAGTCCGATTATCGCGCACCAGTATACATTTCAGAAAGGCCATCGAGGCATTCTATGAAACACGAAACCACGCACTCACCAACGGAAACGCCGGCGAAGGGATTTTCTCCCGGCTTCGCGGCGCTGGGCCTGGAAGCCGCCCTGCTCACCACGCTCGACACGCTAGGCTATGAAGAGCCCACGCCGATCCAACGGGAGGCAATCCCTCCGTTGTTGGCAGGCCGCGATCTCTTGGGCCAAGCGGCAACCGGGACCGGCAAGACAGCGGCCTTCACGCTGCCGCTGCTCCAGCGCATCGCCCATTCGGCTCGGCGCTGCCCCTCCGTGCTCATCCTGGTACCGACCAGAGAGTTGGCCATGCAGGTCGCCGAAGCGGTCACGCGCTATGGCAAAGAATTAAAGATTTCCGTGCTCCCGGTCTATGGGGGACAGGTCATCGGTCAGCAGCTCCATGCGCTCAAGCGCGGTGTCGATATCGTCGTGGCGACGCCTGGACGCGCGCTGGATCATATCCGTCGAAAAACGCTGCAGCTCAAGACGATTCAGACGGTCGTGCTGGACGAGGCCGATGAGATGCTCGACATGGGATTTGCCGAGGATCTGGACGCTATTCTTGAACAGACACCCAAAGAGCGGCAGACCGCGTTGTTCTCCGCTACCATGCCGCTCCGGATCGCCTCCATTGCCAAACGTCATCTCAAGGAGCCGGTCGAGATCAGGATTGCCAAGGAGCCGCTCAAGGCGGGCGCTGCTCCTCGCGTCCACCAAACGGCCTACATCGTCGCCAGGCCGCATAAGGAAGCGGCACTGGCTCGTATTCTGGACATGGAGGCTCCAAAGTCGGCCCTCGTGTTCTGCCG
>JANYBU010000334.1 GCA_025360665.1 Nitrospira sp. | reverse complement strand
CGTGACGGTGGCGCCGCTGGTGGTGATATTGCCGGTCACGGGGTTGTTTGCACTGTCCTTGAGCGTGAAGGTCGCGGCCGTGACGGTGGCCGGATCGACCGGTTCGCTGAACATTACGGTGAGGGCGGAGGACGGCGACACATTCGTGGTGCCACTCGTGGGACTGGTGGCCGTGACGGTCGGGGGTGTGGTGTCTGGGGCGGCGCCGCTGGTGAAGGTCCAACTGAAGGGCACGGCGATGGCGTTGCCCGCGAGATCCTTGATCCCAGTGGTCAGCGTGGCGGTGTAGGTCGTGCCGAAGTTCAAGGGGGTGCCTAAGGCGAACATGGCGGTGGTGCCGCTGATCGTGATGTTGCCGGTTACGGGGTTATTCGCACTGTCCTTAAGGGTAAAGGTCAACGCGGTGACGGTCGCCGGATCGACTGGCTCGTTGAAGGTCGCCGTGAGGGCGGAGGACGGCGACACGTTGGTGGTGCCATTCGCGGGATTGGTGTTACTCACGGTCGGGGGTGTCAGGTCGGGCGTGGCGCCGGTAATGAAGGACCAGCTGAAGGGAGCGGCGAGCCGGTTGCCCGCGAGATCCTTGATCCCGGTGGTGAGCGTCACAGTGTAGGGGATTGATGGGGTGAACGAAGTCGATGGAGCGAACATCGCAGTCGTGTCGATGACGGTAACGGTACCGCTGACCGGGGGGTTGATTGTAAAGGTCGTGGGTGTGACCGTAGCAGTGTCAACTGGCTCGCTGAACGTTACGGTGAGCGCCGAGGAGATCGACACGTTATCGGCGCCATTGGTTGGAGTTGTCGCACTCACAGAAGGAGGGCTAGCATTGCTGATTCCGGTCGTTTCGGTCCCGGGAGAACTCCCGCCACATGCAAGAAGATTCGACCCGAATAGGATAACCAGTAATGAGAACCGCAGATGGTACGTCAGCCAGCTCATGCAAGAGCTTTCAAGTTAGTCGAGATCATCGACAGTTCGAAGCAAAATAAATGCCGCGCTATCACCAGGCTCGTGGCAGGCCCCTGAGGGGACTCATGTCGGAAGGATCGGCATTGTAAGCGACTCACTCTCCTCTCTGCAACCCCCAGGAATAGCGAGGTAACGGGGAAAGAGTGCCTATCGAGGGAGAGCGGGAACTTCGGCGAAACGTCGACGTGCAGGATTGAAATGTTTGGGAGTCACAAAGGTATATTGGGTGGACGGTGTAGGGTCGAACCTACGGTCTGCTGATCAAGATTGCGATGTGGCTGGTTCATGGGGTGCCCCTGAAGACGGCGAGGCCAGGCGAGTTATCTGGTGTGCAGGTTTGTTTTGTTTATTTCATTCCCTGAATTAGACAAACTAAATAAACCAAACAAACGAAACAAACTATATGAACCAGATCCCTCCCACGCCTGCGAAATGGTTAAGGGTATCTGTTCGTTTCCACCGGTCCGAGCCGAGGTGCAAGGTCAAGCAATGATCCACGCGGGGTTCCGGAGGCCAGAGATTCGACAAGCCGTCTCGGGAGCAGGCCCGCTACTAAGTGAGCTGTGTACAGGGCCAGGAGAATATCCGGATGGCTGGTTTGACCCATCCTGCGTGCTGTGCTTCTGCCAACCAGGCCTTGACCGCGCCGGCGACCTTGTCACGTTGAGCTGGTTCGAGTGAGACCAGGATAATACTGTTCCCCCCTGCATAGAATGAGACTCCTTCCGCCGGTCCCGATTGTCCCGTCCCAACCGTCTCGGGAATTTCGGTGTAGGCCATGACCCCACACACCCGCAATAACTCATGCACGCGTTCTTTAAGCGAAGCACGAAACACGATCATCAACATGTCCATGGCTGACCTCGAGAAAGGTGAGAGAAAAGTATAACAGGTTCCCAATCGATTTCGGAAGGCGTGGGGTGAGAGCCATCAGAGTGAAACGACTGCGGGCCCTCAATCTTTTCCGCTGGCGGGCGGGACAAAACCGAGGGCAGGGAGGCCAGGCGTGTTTATGGTATTTGTATAGTCTATCTTGTTTCTCTTGTTGAGCGAAACCAAAGAAACTGAATAAACTAGAAAGACCAGATTAACTAGATGAACCAGATCCCCGCTACGCGACGCGAAATGTCGGGGCGCAAGGCCTGATCCTTATTCTTAAACCCTCAAAGATTGAGGGACCAATGCCTCACGATTGGCACGGGGTGGGCCGTTGGAATAGGGATAGGCTTCTTAGGCTGCGAGGGAGGTATCCCTCTGTACAGTCTTGGTCACACCGCTCTTGAGGACGATCTCGCAAATGTGGTCGAGGCGCTCGATATGTTCGTAGGCGGCCCATGGATCTGTCGCGACCGCGCAGACGCCATGGTTGGCCTGTCCCACGATATCGAAGGCAAGCGCCCCATCCTTCCCGACGCCGAAACATTCAGCCGTCACGTCCGCTAACTCACGCGACAAGGCCGGCAACGCTGGCACCGTCGGTCCCACTCGGGTATAGCGCGAGATTTCAGGAAACTCTGCGCTGATGACCTGCAAGTCGAAGCCGGCATAGATGGCGGCCACAATGTGCGTGGCGTGGACATGCACGACCGTTCTGGTTTTTCTCGTATCGCGTTGCAAGTTCCAGTGCATCCAGAGCTCCCCGGACGGTTGCTGCCCCTCATGGACGTTCGGAATCAGTCCGCTCGTCAGCGGCTTTTTCACAATCTCGATCCGTACGATATGCTCCGGGTGCACAATGGTTTTCCGCCATCCGGAGGGGGTAATGTAGAGATATTTCCCCTCTCGCTTCCGCATACTGATGTTCCCGTCTCTCGTCGTAATCCAGCCCCGCTCATACACGCGCCGCATGACGTCACCGATCGCTGTCAGCATGGTAGCTCCATAGATGTGTGCTTCCTAAGATAACGTATCAGCGTCTTTCACCTTGTTCTTGAACGTTGAAGGGGAGGAAGGTAAGCGCTGATGGCCAGTGGCTGATGCAAGAGCGCAAGGGGATCGGCTCGTGTGGCTTGTGTATTTCGTTTCTCTGGTTGAACTAGACAAACCAGCGAAATGAGATGAACCAGATCAATCTAGCAAACCACGAACAACGAATCGGAGGACGACGAGGCTTAGCCAATGTATCTTGTTTGGTTGGTCGACCTTGTTACTCTTGTTGATCGAAACCAGAGAAACCAGAAAGACTAGATAAACCAGCTCCCTGCCACGCGCCGGGACATGGGTGAAGGAGTCGTTTGATTTCCAGGAAACTAGAATCTCCCCGTTCTTTCTTGCATTTTCGGTAGAATGTACCAGCCTCACCCGGTCTCAAGATGGATTTACCGCTTCCTCCATCATAGGAGGCACACTGCTCGACCAGGGTTCGGGGATACCGCCAGCAGGCGAGGCATCTCAGCTTGTTGTGATGGCTGCTCGTCGCTGAGTGTTCTGAGGACTATTCGTGACCAGATGCATAGATAATAAATGAAATTAGGAATTTCCATCCTATCCCCAATCATCGCACGCAAGGTGTGGTCGTGAGCGATCCACCACTGGTGAGCTGGATTGAGGCAGGCCAGACGTGCTCCGCGCGCTGGCGTTCAGAGTGGGGAGCGCCACCGCCTGCACGCGTGGCCATTGCCCACGACAGCATGACCGCCGACGCTGCCTATCGCCTGGCCTGCGAGGGGACCGCGCTGCTCTGGCGGGGCGATTTCCAGAATGCGCGACAGTTGCTGAATGCGATGGCGCGGCGAGCCGACCGCAATCCTCCCAAACCGGGCTCGTCGCCAGCTGAGGCCTTCCATGTTCATCGACAGGCCCAGTCCCGTCGCGCACGTATATTGGGGATGCTGCTGGTGGCACTCGAGGACGGCTACGATGTGCACCTGCGACGTGCGCCCGATATGCGCCTGGCCTGCACGGAGGCCCACGGCCCTGGTGAAGGGGTTGCTCTGGTTTCGCTGCGCGAGCTGCTGGGGCTGATTGGTGCGCATGAGTGGCGAAAAAAAGGCGTGGAGATCCCTGCGCTTGGCGACCGCATCCACCCGCACTATGGTGTGTTCTCGCCAGCTCGCGGCGAGTATGTGGGGCTGGTCGCTGAGGCGCCGTTGCCTTCATGCACGCGGGCCTTCGATATCGGGACAGGGACCGGCGTGCTGGCTGCGGTGCTGGCTCGCCGCGGTGTCTTGCACATCGTAGCCACCGATCAAGACCCTCGCGCACTGACCTGCGCCCGTGAGAATCTTGCGCGGTTGGGACTCACTGACCGAGTGGAGGTCGTGCAGGCTGATCTTTTTCCCGAAGGCCGGGCTCAACTCGTGGTCTGCAACCCGCCTTGGGTTCCAGCACGGCCCAGCTCTCCTATCGAACAGGCGATCTACGACTTCGAGAGCCGCATGCTGCGCGGATTCCTCAATGGCCTGGCCGCACACCTGGAGCCGTCAGGAGAAGGCTGGCTGTTGCTCTCGGATCTTGCCGAGCACCTGGAACTGCGGTCGCGGGTAGAACTACTCGCCGCCTTTGAAAACGCGGGGCTCAGCGTGATCGGCAAAATCGATGTCCGTCCGAATCATCCACGCGCTTCCGACCCGGCCGACCCGCTCCACGCCGCTCGTGCGGCGGAGCTCACATCTCTCTGGCGCCTCGGGGTCCGCTAACGTGTGGCTCCGCTTGGGCGAAGGGTCAGTGTCCAAGGATTCATTTTCAGAACGGTTTGAGCTTCCCTCTGTTTGTCGTCTTCCATCAGGCGGGTTTCATGCTACCAGGTTTTTCTCATGTTGAGCCAGACGCCACTCATCCAGACACGGCATCGGTGACCGGTAGCCCAGCGTCGAGTGCCGTCGCGTCCGGTTGGA
>JANYBU010000291.1 GCA_025360665.1 Nitrospira sp. | reverse complement strand
GATGGGGATGTGGTGTTCCAACCAAGGAAAATCGAACGGTCTGGCCTCTTCGAGGCTGTGGAGGGCAATGTTCTGGTCTACATTCATAAAGAGCAAGAACTCGACGATGTCGAGCGGCGGTATCCGGGCGATCACTATGTGTTAATCGACGACAAGCTCAAAATCCTCACGGCGGTCAAGAAAGTTTGGGGCGCGCGGGTGACGACCGTCTTCCCGCAGCAGGGACACTATGCTCGCGATCCGCACCTGCTCAAGAGTTACCCGCCGGCGGACGTGAGTATCGACCGCATCGGCGATATGCTCCGGTACGATCTTCCTCAGCTTGTCGGCGCAGGCGACGTTTCAGCTCGTGAGCCATAACTGTCTTGCAGTACAGGAGCGAGCTGAACGGTACCTTCATGAAATTGTAGAAGATGGTGCGTAGCACGTCCGGAACGCCGGTTGAATGGCCGGCGAGTATCCGAAGCCTGCAATGAGGAGGGGCATGTTTTGATGCGCCAGGGGTCGTCTGAGCAGTGGAATTTTTGGAGCAGCCCATCGGCTGAGGCTCTTCAGCAACTCGACTCAGGCTCCAAAGGACTCTCCGGCGATGAGGCGCGACGGCGTCACCTGCGCGATGCGCATCTCCTCTTGAAACCGAAGAGCCGGCTGTCCACCTACGAGCTGCTGTTTCGGCAATTCACCAGCCCGATCATCCTCATCCTCTTGGCGGCCGCGGGGCTGGCCTTCTTTCTGGCGGATCCGACCGACACGGCGATCATTCTCATGATCGTGCTCGCCAGCGGCCTGCTCGGGTTCTGGCAGGAACGGAGCGCGAACCAAGCGGTGGCCAGCCTGCTCGCGATCGTGCAAGTCAAAGCCGATGTGTGGCGCGACGGAAGCCCGGCTGCTGTGCCGGTTGAGGAGGTCGTGCCGGGCGACGTCGTCCTGCTCAGAGCGGGCGACACGGTTCCCGGCGATTGTCTCTTGCTTGAATCGAAAGACCTGTTCGTGGACGAGGCGACGCTCACGGGCGAGACCTATCCGGTCGAGAAAATCTGCGGCGTCTTGCCGGCCGACATTCCACTGGCTCGACGGACGAATAGTCTCTTTCTCGGGACCCATGTCGTCAGCGGAAATAGTACGGCGGTCGTGGTGCACATTGGGTCGGACACGGAGTTCGGGAAGGTCTCTGGCCGGTTGCAACTCAGGCCGCCGGAGACGGAGTTCGAACGAGGCATCAGGCAATTCGGTTATCTGCTCTTGGAAGTGACCGTCGTGTTGGTCGTCGCCATCTTTGCGGTCAACGTGTATCTGGCCAGGCCCGTGCTCGAAGCCTTTCTGTTCTCTCTCGCCCTCGCGGTCGGCCTCACCCCGCAGCTGCTGCCGGCCATTATCAGCATCAATTTGGCCCATGGGGCCAAGCGCATGGCCCAGCAGAAAGTGATTGTGAAGCGATTGTCCTCGATCGAAAACTTCGGGAGCATGACCGTCTTCTGTTCGGACAAGACAGGGACACTGACCGAAGGGCTCGTCCGGCTGAAGGCTGCGTGCGATATCACGGGGAATCCGAGCGAACGGGTCCTCTTGCACGGCGCGCTCAATGCGAGTTTCGAAACCGGGTTTCATAACCCGATCGACGAAGCGATCCGTACCGCTCGCTCGTTCGATCTCTCCCCCTATCGGAAATTGGATGAAGAGCCCTACGACTTCGTCCGAAAACGGTTGTCCGTGTTAGTCGCGACGCCGACCGCCCATCTCTTGGTCACCAAGGGAGCCCTGGCGAATATGCTGGCGGTCTGTTCAACCGCCGAGACTGCGGACGGCACCGTGGTTGAGTTGGCTGCCGTGCGGGAGGCAATCCTTTTGCAGATGGCGCAGTGGTCCGGCCAGGGATTGCGGGTACTTGGGCTCGCTTTTCGCGAGATGGGCGCACGAGAGGGCATCACCAAAGACGATGAGGCGGACATGACATTCTTGGGATTCCTGGTGTTCGAAGATCCCATCAAGACCGATGTCGTGGAGACAATTGGCCGCCTCAAGAGTCTGGGCGTCACCTTGAAGATTGTGACAGGCGACAATCGTCTCGTCGCGGCTCACGTCGGACAGGCGATAGGCTTGTTGAATGGAAATCTGTTGACCGGCGAGGACTTGCGGCAGATGAGCGACGAAGCGTTGGTGTCGCGCGTGAATGACGTCCATGTGTTTGCCGAGGTCGAGCCGAATCAGAAAGAACGGATCATCCTGGCGTTGAAAAAGGCAGGCCACGTCGTAGGCTATGGGGGCGACGGCATCAATGATGCCTCGGCATTGCACGCGGCGGATGTCGGCGTGTCCGTTGAGAGCGCGGTAGACGTGGCGAAAGAAGCGGCGGATATCGTGTTGCTGGAAAAGGATCTTGGCATCCTTGTCGAAGGAGTGCTGGAAGGACGGAGGACATTCGCCAACACGCTGAAGTATGTCTTTATGGCAACCAGCGCGAACTTCGGCAACATGTTCAGCATGGCGGGAGCGTCACTCTTTCTGTCCTTTCTGCCTCTGCTGCCCAAGCAAATATTATTGACCAATCTCCTGACCGACGTTCCGGAAATGACCATCGCCGGTGATCGCGTGGACGAGGAGCTGATCGACCGGCCTAGGCGGTGGAACATCGCCTTTATCCGGAAATTCATGCTCACGTTCGGTTTGGTGAGTTCCATCTTTGATTATCTGACCTTCGGTGTGCTGCTCTTCTTCTTTCAAGCCGGTGTGGAGGAATTCAGAACCGGGTGGTTTGTGGAGTCGGTGATTTCCGCCTCGGTCATCGTCCTGGTCGTTCGGAGTCGTCGGACGTTCACTCGCAGCCGACCGAGCCGTGGACTGCTGGTTGCGACGCTCGCGGTCGTAGGACTGACGCTGCTGTTGCCCTATACGCCGCTGCGCGGGCCGCTGGGATTCGTGCCGTTGCCGCCGCTGTTCCTGGCGGCCTTGCTCTGCATCGTCGTCGGGTATGTCGTGGCGGCTGAGGTGGCGAAGAAAGTCTTTTACCGGCATGTCCTCTACTGATGTATGTACAGTGTGCGCACACTTCGATATAGTGATTGCCCGCACAAGGAGGCGCCACATGAAGCATTCGGAAACCCAAGCCGTCGGGGGGCGAGGGAAAACCATCAACCTCCGCGCCAGTCATAAACAGAAGGCCTTGATCGGCCGGGCGGCGGAAGCGCTCGGCAGAAGCCGGTCCGATTTCATGCTCGACACTGCATGCCGGGAAGCGGAAACCGTGCTGCTGGATCGGCGATACTTCGCGCTCCCTCAAGATATCTTCCAACGTTTTACCGCCCTGCTCGACACCCCATCCACGCGCAACCCGAAGCTCCGACGTTTCCTTCGGACCAAGGCCGTGTGGGACAAATGAGCGAGGGCCTTGATGCAGTCAGGCCGCCCGAAAAATTGTCCGCCACGCATAACCTCTCGGACTTTGATTCCGAAGAGCCGGTACTGGATGATTGGCTGCGCCGGCGCGCCCTTCACAACACTTTCCACGGCATCGAATCAGAAGCCCTGCTGATCTTGCCCGACAAGAAGGGCATCTGTGTTTCGTCAGTCTCGGCGTGTTTGGCCGATTCCGATGAGCCGTCACACGTTCTCAAAGCGATGAGCCCAAAATCCGCTGCCTCAAGGCAGATGATTCGGTTTTCGTTTGGCGCGGGGATTCAGAAGTCAGACGTGGCAGCAACACCGCAGGCTGTGCAGCGGACCGTGAACGCACTGCGCGGCTGAAGGTGCCATGAGACTGCCTGCGGACACAGCCATCGCCGAAGACAAGCTGGCGCGCTACCTGCTTTTGCCGCAAGCGCGCGGAGACAAATCGGCCTTCCTGGCGCGGGCGGGCTATACGCTGGAAAACGCTGACCAAGTGTTGCGGGACTTGCGCACGCAGATTCTCCCGTTGGAAGCCGTGGCGCTGGAATCCAACAAGTTTGGTCGGTACTACGAGATTCAGGGTACGCTCACCGGCCCCAATGGCTTGATGCTGGCCGTTCGCACCATCTGGATGACCGAGTACTTGTCGGGCGCCACAAAGTTCGTTACACTTATCCCAGACAAACGGAGGACATAATGAAGTTTGAGCTATACACTGATGTGGCGTTGGCGTGCGACCTGCCGGAGCATCGCCTCCGTCGCGGCGACATTGTCAAGCTGGTGGACCACCATGTTGCCCGTGACGGCACAGAGGGGTACTCCATCGAGGTCTTCAACGCCGTCGGCGAGACCATTGCCGTCACCTCCGTCCCCGCCTCCGCCCTTGAAGCCCTCCGCGAAGACGAAGTGCTCAGCGCTCGAACGTTGTAACGCGACACTACTTCCCTCCATCCTTCCAGAACTGTCTGGCCATGCCGGTGTGGAGCTTGCCTTGGAGGCGCAGGGCGGGTGAGGCGCAATATGCCTGATCCGTTGCCGGTCATGGTGCTCGGACGACTTGCGGTCGATAAAAGTCTCCAGCGACGTGGCATCGGTAAAGGGTTACTGCGTGACGCCGTGCTGCGCACGGTGCAGGCCTCGGAGATCGCCGGTATCCGGGCGATTCTTGTCCATGCGATCTCAGAGCCAGCCAAGCGTTTCTATGAGGGATGCGGATTTATGGCCTCGCCCATTGATCCGCTGACGGTCGTGCTGACGGTTGCCGAGGCGGGAAAGATCTTGAAGAAAACAGACTGAGGCTCGTTTATCAGGCTGCTACCGTCGATGAATGTCATTCCAAACGCGAAAAATAGAATGTCCCGGTTTTCTCTTTCAAGCCGGTGTGGAGGAATTCAGAACCGGGTGGTTTGTGGAGTCGGTAATTTCCGCCTCGGTCATCGTCCTGGTCGTGCGGACTCGTCGGCCGTTCACTCGCAGTCGACCGAGCCGTGGCCTGCTGGTTGCGACGCTCGCGGTGGTAGGACTGACGCTGCTGTTGCCCTATACGTCGCTGCGCGGGCCGCTGGGGTTCGTGCCCTTGCCGCCACTGTTCCTGGCGGCCTTGCTCTGCATCGTCGTCGGGTATGTCGTTGCGGCTGAGGTGGCGAAGAAAGTCTTTTACCGGCATGTCCTCTACTGACGATGGCCGGCGCTGCTTGTGCTTGGTCTTGTGTCTTTTTGATTCGCGCACCCCGACCCATACCCACCCGCTCTCCGTGACAATCTATTAGGGCGGGGCTATACTCGCTGACAGTTCCGGAGAAGACAAAACGCTCACTGACAGCATTTTTCTGGTCTCTAAGGGGGCTTATCCAAATGCCAATGACCCCTATCAACTCAAGGCTCCGTGGCAATCACACACGCAGGACGGTAGCTGATTTCCTGAAGGGGAAAATTCAGGATGCTTCGCGGCTGTCGGTTGTTTCTACCTACTCCAACGTCTACGACTATGTGCGCTCAAGGACAGTCTCGACCGCATTGCGCCCCTTGATTTTATTTTCGGTGAGCCATCCTTTGTCAACCGGCTCGAACGCGGATGAGCGGCTGGCCATTAGACGGACAGGCATAGAGAAGTTTTGAGATTCTGAAGGGGAGAGGAAAATGGCAAACAAAACAGAAGTTGGCGATGAGACTGAGCCCTCAAAAACCCCCAAGACAAGAAAAACTCGGGGGGCTCGACGAAAGGCCAGAAAGAAGCCCGGCCGCGAAGAAGGACGTCCTTCCGGAGTTGCCGCGTACCCCCGCCATTCGGTCAGAAAGGCCCTGAGAGTACCAAAAGCGATTTTGGAACAGAACGCAGGGAAGGCTTGTACAGACCGTGAGGCCGCGAAGTTTGCGGGCCTCGCCTATCACGGGCCCTCTCGCGTTGAGATCAGTTCATCGATTAAGTACGGGCTTCTCGAAAGACCCACTGCAGGGAACGTTGCAGTTACCGATCTTGCTAAGAAGATCCTGCGTCCACAGAATCTGAATGACGAACTTGACGGGTTGCGTCAAGCGGTCCTGAATGCGCCGACAATCTCAGATGTTTACAAGCATTACCGAGGTGAAAACATTCCGGACGAGCAATTCTTCGGAAACGCGCTCGTAGACACCTTCGGCCTTCCTGGCGACAAACTCGACGAATTCAAAGCAGTCTTCTTGGAAGACTTGTCCGAGGCGCAACTTACCGAGGACATAGATGGTAAGAAGCGGGTTCTTGATGTCGCTCGCGTAGCAGAGCCAGGGGGCGATCCGGACAACACTTTGAAGAAAATCAGCAAGGGCGTCAAAATCGAGCATGGAGATACTTGCTTCGTCATGATGCCATTCGCCGACCCAATCGGCGGGTACTACAAAGCGATTTATGAGGCTGCCATCACAAAGGCAGGCTTACGCCCGGTGAGAGCCGACGACGAAATCTTTGCCACCGGAAAAATCATCGACCAAGTGTGGGCAGGAATTACCGCTGCGAAAGTACTGGTCGCTGAGCTGACAGGACGGAATCCGAACGTCTTTTACGAACTCGGCCTCGCTCATGCACTTAGCAAACCAGTCGTTCTAGTTTCGGCAACCCAGGCGGACGTGCCATTTGACCTCCAACACATAAGAGTCATTTATTACGACATGCGCGATCCATTCTGGGGAGAAAAGCTCATCGCAAAGGTATCTGAGAATATCGTATCCGCCTTGAAGAATCCTGGCGAAGCTCTCTTGAAGCGCGCGGAATAATTAGGGTCAGACTCGATTTTCCGCGGGGCGAGGGATGGGATACGATGGCGACCGTTAGCGTTCACGAGATGAATGATGCCGCGTGTAAAAGATAAATTAGGGAAGGTGCTTCGTAATAGACCGAGCGTAATTACGCGCGCCGTTTTCTGGAGCATTCCCCATGACTCCGGCAAAGAAGACATTAGTCTTAAACTGGGACGCTACAAGAAGCCAAAGGAGATATTAGATGACGAAGTGCCCGAGTCCCTGCAACCGAAGAGCGAACTCACACTTGATGACGAGGAATTTAAGGCGCTGATCGAATTCCTTCGGGAGCACTATGAGCCATTCCGGCAGGGGGTGAAAGCCTTTATCCCGTTGGACAAGCCGTACGAAAATGAAAATGCTGCTCAGATTCGGGCGCTGTTTTCCCTTCCCGATAAGCAGAAGTTAATTCAGTTCATTCTGTCAAATAACGTCATCCCCGAGGATCTTGCTATTGGTTTGCAGCAGGCGAATCGTGTTCGAGCAATCAAAGAATTCTGGAAGATGCTCGAACAAGACAGAAAGGAAGACGCCTGGCAAGAGTGGTTTCAGAAAAATAGCTGGGTGCTAGGTAGTGAGTTTGTTCGAATTCTTGATGAACGGCATATAGATGTTCAAAATATATCTGACTTCCTGATGGAAGCGTACGACGGATTCTTGGATATTGTTGAAATCAAGAGACCAGAAGGCGACCTTCGTTTCTGGGCGGCGTCTCTCGATCATGGGAATTACGTTCCCTCATCGGATTTGACAAAAGCTATAACGCAGGCTTCTAGGTACATATATGAGGTTGAGAGAGAGGCCAACAGCGTAAAGTTCCTGGAGCGGGTGGGACAGGTAAAGACCGTAAAGCCTCGTTGTATTTTGATCTTCGGGCGATCGAATGATTGGAACTCCAATCAGATAGAGACATATCGAATTATGAATGCCGGTTTTCACAATTTGACGGTAATGACGTATGACCATGTGCTAGAGCGAGCCAAGCGAATTGTTGGCGTTGACCGCTAACAAGCCCATCAAGCCGATGCTCATTTCGCTGCGCTTCATTCACGCGGCTTATGGGCAACGTTATATTTTCCATCGCACCCCTCTACCAAGCCGAAATAGAGCGAAGGGATTATCATGAAAGGGTCGGACTTACTGCTGCGTTGTCTGGAAAATGAGGGAGTGCAGTGGATCTTCGGCGTGCCCGGAGAGGAGACACTGGACGTCTTGAACTCGCTCGTGGATTCGCAGATCCGGTTTATTGCTGCCCGACACGAGCAAGGCGCGGCCTTCATGGCCGATGTCCATGGGCGGCTGACAGGAAAGGCCGGGGTCTGTCTCTCCACCTTGGGGCCTGGTGCAACCAATTTGCTCACCGGCGTGGCAGACGCGTATCTGGATCGCGCCCCGCTGGTCGCGATCACGGGACAAGCCTCGCTGGATCGGATGCACAAAGAATCGCATCAGTTCATCGATGTCTTGTCCATGTTCAAGCCGGTCACCAAATGGAACGCCGAGATCTTTCACCCTCGGACCATGGCCGAGACGGTGCGCAAAGCGTTCAAGGTCGCGCAGACAGAAAAGCCCGGCTCGACTCATCTGGAACTGCCGGAGGATGTCGCGGCGGAAACGGTGAGTGATCTTGATGTGGATGGGCCGTTGCGCGTACAGGCGCCGTTCTTGCCGGAGCCGCTGGCGCGCCAGGTGAACCGGGCTGTCGAGGTTTTGGCTCAGGCACGTCGGCCTATCCTCTTGGTCGGCAACGGGGTGATCCGGGGACAGGCGCATGAGGCGGTCCGGCGGTTTGCCCGACAGACGAACGTGCCGGTGGTCCACACGTTCATGAGCAAGGGTGTCGTTCCAGACAGCGATCCGTTGTCTCTCTATACGATTGGATTGCAGATGCGGGATCATCCGGCTGTGGTGATCGAGCAGAGCGATGCTGTTGTGGCGGTGGGTTATGATTTTGTGGAGTACGCTCCGTGCTTGTGGAATCCGAACCGTGACAAGCATATCGTGCATGTGGATGTGTCGCCGGCCGAAGTGGACGCGCATTATATTGTGGATGTCGGCGTATTGGGAGATATCGCCTTGTCCCTCGATCAGATCGGCGAGCATCTTGCTTCGTTCGATCTCGCCTGGGCCAAAGAGAGCCGCCGGCTTGTGCAGACCGCATATGAAAAGGAGTGGGCGCAGCCGCCTGGATGGCCCCTGCGACCTCAGCATATCGTCCGCGATCTGCGACAGGCGCTGGCACCGGACGATCTGGTCATCTGCGACGTGGGGGCGCATAAGCTCTGGATGGCCCGGATGTTTCCCTGTGAGGTGCCGAACACGTGCATCATTTCCAACGGATTCGCGGCGATGGGCATGGCGCTGCCTGGGGCCGTTGCGGCCAAGCTCCTGTTTCCCGCGCGGCGCGTCGTGGCTGTGACCGGGGACGGCGGGTTTCTGATGAATGTCCAGGAACTGGAGACCGCCGTGCGGCTGCATCTTCCACTCGTCGTGCTGATCTGGCGGGACAACGGCTACGGGGTCATCCGATGGAAACAGCAGATGAAGTTCGGGAGGACCTCCGGTGTGGAGTTCGGTAACCCGGACTTCGTCGCCCTGGCGCAGAGTTTTGGAGCGGTCGGCTACCGCGTCGAGGGACCGTCGGAATTAGGGCCAGTGCTGAACGCCGCGCTCTCGTGCGGAAAGCCGGCGGTGATCGATTGTCCGGTGGATTACGGCGAGAATCTTCGTCTTTGGGAACATCTCAAAGCGCTCGGAACCACATAAAACGCGCGAGGCTGGCGGGACGAGCGAGACGCGAGGGTTCGAGGTCCGAAGTTCGAGGTTTTCAGAACTTCGAACCCCGAACTTCGAACTTCGGATCGCGCCTTTCTCGCATGTCGCGCACTTCTAGCTCTGCAGTCTGTGGCATCTTGCGACAGTGACCAGAT
>JANYBU010000280.1 GCA_025360665.1 Nitrospira sp. | reverse complement strand
TTCCTCGGGGTGGTTAACCCGGGGAACGTACATGGTTTTTGGCAAGCGACGTTCAAGTCGGCACCAAACAAAAACAGCCTACAGACCGCACCAATGCTTGATCTTTGCCTCGGCGCGGGTCATTTAACCGGACACCAGTGACAGCATTAATAATTTAACACGCCGGTAACACACCGTTATCAATCTAATAACATACCGTCCCTATATTTCCGTGGTGTACAGGGGAAGTGAATCGAGGGTACCAAGTGACCATCCAGCGAGCACTCAGCAAATGATGCCAAGAAAAACATTCAGGATAGGCTTCATGCTTCACCTCCTGAGCAAGCGGTTACCGCGTAACGCATCCTTTCGATCCACGGCAAGATCGAACTTCATCAACAACACACCTAAATAAGGAGTTAGCCCAATGAATCTTACGCCTCTCATCACACTCACGACACTGACCGTGTGTACGATGCTGTCTGGGTGTGCGGCGACCACACCCTTTCCAGCCAACGTGATGGAAAAGGTCTCGCCCACCTTTCAGTTTGAGGCGTGGCGTGACGCGTCTCCCACAAATCCATCAGGAAAGTCCGATGCCGGCCTGACCGTCGTGCTGGGTGGTCGAATCGTCGAGGTGTCAAAGAACGGCAAAGGCATCGTGATTGTCGCGGAACAACTGCCCATCGTCACCCGTCCCGTGTATGGCCCCACGGACGCGAACGGGCGAAAAGGTGACTATGAATTTGCCTTTCTCTATCCAGGGGAGCTGGACCCTCAGGATCTGAAAAACGGGAATCGCTTCGTCATGGTGGGCACGACCACGAGCCGACGACCGGTCGTGGTGAACGGCGTGCCGAAGACGGAGCCCTTCTTAGTCGCCAACTGCGTCCATGTGTGGCAGACAGGCCAGACCGAAATCGCCGAGTTTAAAGAAAGTGTTGGAGGAGGCTATTCACCCCTTCCAGAGAAAACGTACTGCGTCGCTCAGCAGTAGCGGAATTGGGGAATATAGCCACTCGAGCAGTGAACGGTTCCAGCGTGGGTTCCCCACGCCGAGCCAGCAACCGACAGCATCTCTCACGCAGCCTCTCCTGTGAGGCGTTGGAAAGGGGAAGAATTGTATGCGAAGCACACAGGGCCTTCTGGCCGTCTCTCTATTTGCCGTGGTGGGGGCGCTCGTCACCGGCACTCCTGCCCGCGGAGCCGATCCCGTCGATCAGAGCCAGGGGCCAGCACCGACTGTCCAAGAGGCGCCGGCACCGCTTCCCTCCACCTCTGGACCTGAGACTATCGCGAATCTGGATACGCGCCTCGACATCCTCGAGGAGTGGAAAGCGAAGATCGAACGACTGCCGTCGCTGAGCGACAAATTTAACATCGGCTTAAACGCCCTGCAGTTCCAATACACGCACCAGGACGCCCATGTCGCCGAAGGCAAAAGCCAAGACACTCTGGGAATCCGACGGGCTGAGGTACTCATGTATGGAAAAATCAACGAATACCTCCCGAAATGGCACACCCTGATGGAAATGCAGAGTAACAGCTTGACCAACAGCACCCCGGATTGCAGTGGCGTGGCCGACTGTCACACAAAGCCGAAAGGGACTGCGGCGACGTCCACCATGTTTCGTGAAGCCTATATCGATTTCAGACCGATGCCCAGCATCGCACCCCATCTCAACGTCATTCGGATGGGTGTATTTCGTATGCCATTCGGCATTTTCACGGAAACCTCCGGCGGTATCCGCGACGTGATCAGCTCCCCGTACCTCAACTCAGTCGGCAGTGGCAGCGGATCAAAGAATAGCACCGGCGGTACAATCGACTTCATTCAAGAGCGCGACTATTTTGCCGATGTCCGAGGCACGTTGTTCAATCGGCTGGACTATGTGGTCGGGATCATGAACAACAATAACTATCAGGCCAACTCCGTGGGCGCGAATGGCCCCAAAGTCTACTATGCGCGAACCCGGCTTCTGGCGACGGACATTTCATTTCTCAGTTTTACGGTGCTGACAGGAGAGAGCAACAATACCAATACGGCCATCAACGGGCGTGGGAAAGGAGCATTTGACCGGTACGGGATTGATTTCCGCTATACGTCTCGCTACCTTCCCGGCTTGATGGTGCAGGGCGAGATATGGCAAGGGCATGACGGCGCCAACCAAACCACGGTCGGCACCCCCGCGCAAGGAGCCTGTGATAGCACGACCCTCTGTGGCGGGAACGGAGCCGCTGGCGTGCAACGGCGGACCTGGTATGCCCTCGGGAAGTATTTTATTTCGGATGGGCCTCTCCAGAACTTTGAGCCGGTGGTGATGTATGAACAGTTCGATCCCAATACTTCGATGAGCAACGATCTGTACACGCGCACCATCGTGGGAATGAACTACTACTTCGAGAATCTTCCGCCCAAGATCCAGAGTAAGATCAGTGTCAATTACGAGTTCCGCCACCACCAGGGGACTGGCCCTGGCACTGCTGTTCTAAATGACGATGCCTACGCACAGAATATGTTCATGGTGCAATTTCAGGTTCGCTACCAGTAGGCGGCAACTGAACCCGCCTGGACTGGAGCAGAGGGATGAGAGGGAGGTGGCGCATCCACTCCGCGTGGAGTATCATGCGCCACTTCCTTTTCTGAGAGGCGAACGGACCTCCCCGCACACCGTGTCCGTCGATGAGCGCAGACGATGATTTATGAACAGAGAATTGTGTTTCGCCAGGACGGCGTAGCCCGACGGTCGCGACTCTGCTCCGGAGGGCAGGGTTCGAGCGTTCAGGCGTGCCCAGGGCCTACCCCTCAGGCCCCCTGGGTGTGGCCCCGACTAATCGGGCTTGCGGGAGTGTCGTTCACGCTCGCAAGCTGTATCTCGAACGCGCAACTGGTCAATGAAACGGCCACGGGAGGCACCGTCCTCTACAGCTACGTGAAGGAACAAGACGTACTGACATCGTCCGGGCGACAAGATGCGCTGCGCCTGTTTGCGGACAAGTGCCCAAGCGGGTATCGCATTGTTCGTGAGGGAGAAGTGCCTCAAGTCGACCAGGCGATCGATCGAGCATGGATGGGACAGATATCCCGGGATGGACAGGTGTCCCGAGAAAAGCGGTGGGCGATCCAATTTGTGTGCAAATAGGCCCGTGTTCTTCCGGCCGTGACCCGTAGCGACGATGTGTGCGCGCCCCTGTGTTCATGAGGTGATCCGTATGCGACAGCAGGCTCAACAGTCCATTTCATGTGCCGTGTCAGGGCTCACGAAGCGCGGGGGCCTTGCACACCACGGAAGGATCGCGCCGGGACTCCTGTTCGGTCTGTCGTGCCTCCTAGGGCTGACCGCCTGCGGCGGATTTGTTCAGCAGCGCGTGCTGTATCAGGCGTCAGGGATGCAGGTGGGCCTCATGACAGATGTGTCCACGACGGACCAGGCCCCCTCCCCTGTGCGGAACAGACACCCTGCGGATCTCACCCCGCAAGACCTGCGCGCCCTCCTCGGGTCGCTGGAAGTCTCGGGGTGGAGTGGGACGATGATCGGGGTGTTTTCGACCCCTCATCCGAAGCCGGTGTTCACCGAGGCGGAACTCGCCGCGCTGGCTGACCCACTCGTCGCAGCGTTCCACCAAGCCACCCCGCGCGAACGCGTCTTCTTTAGCCTCCAAAATCCGACTGCACCGTATGAGACTGACCGCACGTCTGGGAGCCTCTTTTTTCGAGACGACTACCTCTATGTGGTGCTCACAGATCACTACGCCTTGTTACAGACTGACCCAGGAGGAGGCGAGAAACGAGATCCGCGTGATACCAAAGGCATGACCCTCTCGGTCGTCGGGCCAGCCCTGGCCGCCACGGTGCCGAAGGCGAAGCAGCCGCACTGGACGGCGTTTGAAAAGGTCCATATCGCGCTCATCCCAGGAGACGTCCTAGCAGCACAGCGGGCGCCCCAAGTCGCCCCGAGCGCCGCTCGCCCCCCGGTCGTACGGCCTGCCGCGGGACCGCTGGCGCTGAACGTCGAGACTACAGCCACGAACACGACAGAATCCATGAATGACCTTCGGTTGCAACTCCGCGAACTTACCAACGCCAATCTCGATCTGCGGGCTCAACTGAAAGAACAGTCCGGCACGATCGAGAAACTCCAAGCCGAATTCGAGGGACTTCGCCAGGAGAAAAAACCGGGAACCTCGAAGCCTTCTTCAGGACCGAAGCCCTCGCGCAAGCAGACCACACCCTAAGATTGTACACACCCTGAGCCGCGAGTATGCCCGCAACACTGCGAGGAGCCGATCCATCGTGCCTTCACGGCACAAGCGCTGGCGGCAGCTCGGGCGTGTAACAGCCAAAGTTGATGACTAGTCATTTCTCTTGCCAGTTAACAATAAGTTTACACATCCGTAACAATGCTGGAATGGACGGTCTGTAGGCTCACGAGCAGATGAGGCGAACTAATTCAGAAGGCCAGCGGCACGGCGATGTGTCACAAGGCTTTCGATGGGTGGGAGGAGGACAGATGATGGGTACACGGCTGGTGTGGTGTGTTGCGATAATAGGGTTTTGGGGAGTCTTCGGCTCAGGCAGTCGCCTGGCACACGCCGACCAAACAGCTCTCATTAAAGTCGATGGTTCGAGTACGGTGTATCTCCTGACGGAGGCAGTGGCGGAAGAATTTCAGAAAGCGAACCGGGGCAGCATACGAGTGACCGTAGGCATTTCAGGCACAGGCGGCGGATTCAAGAAGTTCTGTCGAGGTGAGACGGACATCGCAGATGCCTCTCGACCGATCCTGAAAGAAGAAATGGACCTCTGTCAGAAAAACGGCATTGCCTATTATGAACTGCCCATCGCCTTCGATGCCATGACTGTGGCGGTGAGCCCGAAAAATACCTGGATCACCTCGATGACGGTCGGAGAGTTGAAGAAAATGTGGGAACCGGCAGCCCAGAACAAAATCACCAGATGGAACCAGATCAACTCTGAGTGGCCGGACGCACCGCTCGTGCTCTTTGGCCCTGGCTCCGATTCCGGCACCTTCGATTACTTTACCGATGCGGTTGTGGGAAAGGCGAAAGCCAGTCGTGGCGATTACACCGCCAGCGAAGACGATAACGTGATTGTACAAGGAATCGAGAGCAATAAGAATGCGTTGGGGTACATGGGATTTGCCTATTATGCCGCGCAGATGAAGAAGCTGAAAGCGGTCGCCATTGTCGGAAAGGGTGGACCGGTGCTGCCCAGTGCTGAGAATGTCATCAACGGCACTTATCAGCCCCTCTCACGTCCTCTTTTCATCTATGTCAACGAGAGTGCAGCCAAGCGGACAGAGGTGAAAGACTTCGTCGCCTACTACCTGACGGAAGGCCCTAAGCTGATCGCAGAAGTCCGGTATATTCCCTTGCCGGAGCAAGTGTACAATAAGGTAGGTGAACGGTTCAAAAAGGGCGACGTGGGAACCGGTTTTGGTGGGGTCCCTGAAGTCGGATTGGCGGTTGATGAAATCATGAGTCGTCCCCCCAAACGGTAGACTTCTATGAGGCTCCCCTTCTGGCTCGGATTTGTGGGCATACGTACGAAGGGGTCTGTCTGTTGATGAGTAAGTCCATCGTGGCGGGGCAGGAGGCGATTCGTATCAAGAAGCCAGACGCCAGAGTGGAGGCGGCCTCGCGCCGCCGTGCACGTCAGCGACGCGAACGGGTGATCAAGGGCGGATTGTTTTTTGCCGCGCTGATCTCCGTAGCCGCGACCGTGACGATCATCGTCGTGCTCCTCTCTGAATCGATCGGGTTTTTCAGGACGGTGCCGCTCACGGACTTTTTTACTGACACACTCTGGACTCCCCTCTTTGCCGATCCTCACTACGGGATCCTGCCCCTGCTCGCCGGCACGCTCGTCACCAGCGGGGTCGGTCTGCTCGTTGCGATTCCTCTCGGGACGGTGGCTGCGATCTATCTCTCCGAATTCTCCTCGTCTCGTTTGCGGGAAGTCATGAAGCCTGTGTTAGAACTCCTAGGCGCCGTCCCAACCGTCGTGTACGGGTATTTTGCGCTGGTCGTCGTCACCCCCTCACTCCAACTTCTGTGGCCGGATCTGCCGGGATTCAACATGCTCGGTCCCGGTATCGTCATCGGCATTATGATCATGCCCTTCGTGATCTCGCTCAGCGAGGATGCGATGCGCGCCGTGCCGATGGTGTTGCGGGAAGGTTCCTATGCGATGGGGGCGACCCGCCTGCAGACT
>JANYBU010000393.1 GCA_025360665.1 Nitrospira sp. | reverse complement strand
CACTTGGGCTTTGAACACCGCTGAGTGCGTCCGTCTCGTTCTCTTTGTCATTCTCTGCTCCCTTTCATCGCCCTGTAGGGCCATCAACGGGAGCAGATTCTCCACGTATCGGCGTGTTCAAATTTCCGGGGCCGCTTCTAATGGCTATACCCCACTCAGCTTTGACCTTCAACTGGATCGCGAAGGCGGGGGACTGTTCAGCAACACCAACTTGCAGAACCCGCCAAGTCTTTCATCCCTCACGGCGAGCAGATGGCGCCTCATCTTTGAGAATAGCGATGGGGATGTGGTCACTGTTCGGGGAGCGTTGTCGAGCTTGACGGCAGTGCCGTTGCCGGCAGCCGTCATCTTGTTCGGCGCTGGTCTCATCTCGCTGGTCGGTCTTGGCGCTGGAGGATTACGAAACCTCAGGTGGCCTCAGCTGTAGACGACAAAAAGGTTCCTTCGAACCAGGGCTTGGTACCTCAGTAGGAGGTATCAAGCCCGTTCTTATTATGATGGGATCGTAACCGTATTGAGTTTCTTTATCTCTACCATCGAACGTTCCAGTCAGGGGTAGACATACAATCATTAACTGACTGAGCTGTTTCACCGCGCGGTCATTCAGACCTAGATTCAATTTACATCTGGGCATTTTCATATGAGCAGCAAGCTTTTTCTAGGCTTCAGCGCACTATTGGCTTCACTCTTACTGGGCTACCTGTATGCCGACAGCCTGGCATTTCTGTTTCGCCAATGGGGGAGCGAAGATTATAGCCATGGGATGTTTGTCCCTCTGATTAGTCTGTTCTTGATCTGGCAGGCACGGCATCGCATTGCTGTAGCCGGCATGAAAAACTCGTGGTGGGGGCTTGCGGTGATTTCGGCGGGACTCTTCTTCTATTGGATCGGCGAGTTCGCCACATTGTACGTCTTGCAGCATGTTTCGCTCTGGATGGTCATTGTGGGGCTGGTCATTGCGTTAATGGGATTCCGTGGGGCCAGGGCGATTGCCTTTCCCCTCTCTTATCTGCTGACCAGCATCCCGTTGCCGGTTTTCTTGTATGCGAGTTTGTCGAGTCAACTACAATTGTGGTCCTCAGCTCTCGGTGTGGGCTACTTGCAGCTTGTTGGCGTGACGGCCTTTCGCGAGGGCAATGTGATTGATCTGGGGCTAATCCAACTTCAAGTGGTCGAAGCCTGCAGCGGCATTCGGTATTTACTTCCGCTCACCTCTCTTGCGCTGCTCTGCGCCTATCTCTTCAAGGATCGGATGTGGAGGCGAGTGCTGCTCGTCCTCTCGTCGATTCCGATCTCCGTTCTCGTGAATGGTTTTCGCATCGGGATGATCGGCGTGCTGGTCGAATGGTACGGGCAGGGTGCCGCCGAAGGATTCTACCATCTGTTCGAGGGCTGGGTGCTGTTTATGGCGAGTTTGGGCCTGCTGATTTTGGAGATGTGGGTGTTGGCCAGGATCGGGACGATGGGAGATCGATCGTCCTTTCTCAGTCGATTCACCTGGACAGACCGATCTCCTGATCCCATCCCTGCTGCCACCCTTCAACTTCTCCGTTCTCCCTCAACCTTAGCCTCAGCCTCTCTGAAGGCATCTCACAGACTTTCCCCCGGCCCCGCCTATCTCTGCAGCGTGGCTCTTCTTGTCCCTGTTGCCTTCGCCTCGACAATCATGGTGGAGCGTGAAGAGGTTCCGCCACCCCGAGCCATGTTTGTCGATTTTCCCATGAAGTTCGATGGGTGGCTTGGCACCTCACTCACATTAGAGAAGCAGTACATCGACGCGCTTCGTTTCGACGACTATGTGTTGGCCGATTATCGATTCGGCGACGGGCAGCCAGTCAATCTGTATGCCGCCTACTATCGGTCACAGAGGATGGGCCAATCGGCGCACTCTCCTCAAAGTTGTCTCCCAGGGGGTGGTTGGGAAATCTTCTCGATTCATAGTGTGGACTTGCAGGCGAGCTCTACGATGCTTCGGCCGCTGCATGTGAATCGTGCGTTGATCCAGAAGGACAGCCAGAAACAAATCGTTTTGTACTGGTTTAAGCAGCGTGATCGGATTCTCAGCAATGAATATCTGGTGAAAGTGTATCTGTTCTGGGATGCAGTGTCGCGGGGGCGGACCGACGGGGCGCTCGTGCGAATCGCCTCGCTCGTTGGTCCCGGTGAAACCGAGGACATCGTCGATCAACGGTTGCGGCGGTTCGTTGCGACGATCGATCCTGAGTTGATTCGATATGTGCCGGACTGATCCGGGGTTGGAGGCTGGAGGCTGGAGGAAGAGCGTTCGAGGTTGGAGGCCGGTCGCTGACGGTTGATTGCTGATTACACGAGTGGCGAATGACCAATGACGATTTGCGAGTTCACCAATGAATAGCGCGCTATTTTTTAGCTTCATGACCTCGCTGCTGATCTGCATGGCGTTGATTCCGCCGTTGCGACTTATGGCGGAGCGCTTCAGCATCATGGACGCCCCAGGCGAACGCAAAGTACATCAGTATCCTGTTCCAAGGGTGGGCGGCATTGCGTTTGCGATCGGGGCCTGTGCCAGTATTCTGTGGTGGTGCCCCAAAGACAGCACCACGTTCTCGATACTTCTTGGCGGATTGATTATCCTGGGATTTGGCGTGTGGGACGATCGTGCGAATCTCGGCTACCGAGTCAAGATACTGGGGCAGCTGGTGGCAGCTTCTGCGGTCATTATTATTGGGTCTTCTCCTTCCCGAGTGGGTGATTTCGGCCTGATTTCATATCGGGTCGAGCATGCAGGTGAGGACTTTGAGGCGCAGGTACTCCTCGTCACGTAGGCCGTAGCTGCGCCGCTGCATGACGCGGATCTTGTTG
>JANYBU010000392.1 GCA_025360665.1 Nitrospira sp. | reverse complement strand
CACTTGGGCTTTGAACACCGCTGAGTGCGTCCGTCTCGTTCTTTTGGCCATTGTCTGCTCCCTTTCATCGCCCAGTAGGGCCATCAACGGGAGCAGATCCTCCACCTATCGGCGTGTTCAAATTTCCAGGGCCACTTCTCAACGGAGGGCGCAGACATGATCATAAACCAGCTGATTAATGAACCACTGGTAACGGCATGCCTGAAACGAGAAGCGAACTACCGCCTGAACAAAGAAGACTGCGGGAGAGTTTTGGGGAGGGATTTCTGCATAAGGGAAGGTGTACTGCTCGGGTTGACTCCGAAGCACACAACTGGTCGTAGGCAGGGGCCCGTGCCGTTCCGCCGAACCCACCTCACCTATGGGGTCGTTCGGAGTCAACCCGAGCGGCACAAGGGGAGACAGGCTCCTCTGATGGACGATGGTCCGAGAGTCTTTTTGTCCAGGCCCCTGCGGGCCGGAGGGGCGAAAGGGCCTCATGGAACTGGAAACGAAATGATAATCCCTCCCATCACATCGTAGAGCTTGTAGTCCCGCTTTGCGCTCAGAGCATGGCTGTTATGGCACGTGACACAGGCCATGGAGACGGCCCTGTCCGCAAATATCGCCTTGAAATAATGTCTGTCACCTTCGGTCATGATTCCCGTATAGGGCTTCCGGGGATTCTTTGCCACCGCTTCCAGGCCCGCTCGCTCGAACTGATCAGCCGGCCCGTTTTTTTTGTAAATCGGCCCCAGGCTGGCCAACCGGATACGAAGACCGAGTCCGAGTCCCTGAACCTCTTGACCAGCCATCTGTAGCATTTGAGCCGGAAGAGGCAACGTCCCTCTCGCTTTCCACTCTTCCGCCGACATAATGACCTTGAGATCCTGCAGCCGCTCCACGACATGGGTGGAATAGATGGTCCGATCGGCCTGAATGACCGCATGAATGTACTCTGCCACCACTTCCGGTGGGATTCCCGCCGTCTCTCCGGCCTGCGCGACATCCACGGCGACACCGGCGAGCATGATGGCGCAGAGTCCGCCAAGGATCCGTCCCGCTGTTCTCTCGATCATGGCAACCCTCTTCATTCGCTTTCTGAGGCAGCACCTGCTTCAGAAGAGCACCTCGTCATGGGGGTCATGGCCTCCCTCACCACGCATCTCCGTCGCGTCTCCTGACTTCCTCGATTCTGCCCATAGGCCCTCACCAGTCCCGAAGTCCGGTTACTGGGATGATGGTTTCGCATGCAGGATAAAGATCTCCCCTCGCATGGTGTCATCAAGCATCTTTCCATGGATATTGCACCAGAAATGAAACCGATCAAAGCCGGCGTCAGGGATGTCAAAGCGAAGCGTCACGCTGTCTCTCGGCTCAACCCGAACCCCGACGGCGGTGAGGGTATACACGAGGGTCGCCCGGCCTGAGAGCTGAAGGTCCTCCGCCTTCATGAGCAACGGCGAGACGAACTCATGCGCCACTTCGTCCTCATTACGGAGCTGGATGATGATGTCCCTCCCGACTGGCAGCGAGAAGGCTGGATTCGGCAGAGGGTTCCCTGGTTGTGCCCCTTTGATCACGTGAAAGACTTTGTCCTTCATCACAAGGACCACATCGGGGTCATCAAGCAACTCCTCGGCCGAACTGATTCCGCCCATCCCGAGCCCTAGCGCGAGTGGGATCACGAATGCGGTTACTGGCCATCGTGGCAGCACGTGTTCGCCTCTTCCTTGTTTTTCACGAACGTACTCCGTGGTGAAGAGCCCGCCTCTGGTGTGTCGTAGTAACTGTATTGTACCGGCCCCTCCCAGTCAGAGACCAGGTTCGATCAGGGCAAGATGTTTCCCTCTGAGGTTGACCAGAGGGACCGATGAGGCAATGGGAAGCGTGAAGGACATCGGGTCGCCCGAATCAATCGGATGCCCCGGCGTTAGGTGACCTGAGCCTTCATCACATTATCCGCCGCCGAGCTCACCCGTGGTCTCTATGATCAGCACTTCCCCGCGCATCTTTTGTCCATGCTCCTTCCCATGGACATTGCACCAGAAGACATCATAGCTGGATTCCATGGCGCCATATTGGTCCTCCTTCCCCACGGGGGCGTTAAACTCAAGGGTCACCGTTTGCCCTGGATCGAGGCGCACTCCGGAGGCTCGTGCGGTCTTGACCAAGGTGGCGTTGCCCGAAATGCGGAACGGGACATCGCGGAACAGTGTGGACACAAACTCATGCGCCACGAGATCCCGGTTGCGAAGTTGAATGACCGTCGGCATCCCTGCCATGAGAGTAAAACCCCGCTCTGTCCCCCCTTTTGTGATGTGAAAGGCTTTCTCGCTGATATCAATGGCCACGTCAACTTCTCTTGCGGCAACAGGTTCGGGGGGTGCGGTCTTTGCCCAGAAGTCACGGACCTTCGGGATCGAAATGAGGTTTGCGGCCTGGTACGCAGGCGGCTGCATCTCCCCGAGACGTTCCTTGCTGATCAGGAGCACCACTCGAGGTTTATTGGGTTCCGGCCATTCTTGCCTCAGCTCGGTCATGGGCACAGCCATCATTTGCCCGTCCGCTGCCTGTTCGATAAGGCCGTAGTCGGTTCCTAATATGGTGTCGGTCAGTGTCCCTGCGAGATGGCCGACCTGGTGACCATCCCTGGTAAGCACAGGATAGTGTGGCCCGGCTTTGAAGGAGAGCACCCCGTTTGGCATGTCGCCTTCCCACCCCTGGGGCAGTCCAAGTTGCACAGTTTCAGAAGCGGGGGGCACATCATACCGTATGAGGCTCGCCCAGCCGAGGTCCGAGATCTCAGCCTTCACGGTGTCCCCTGGTATAAATGGACAGTCCCCTATCCGAAAACCGCTCCCGGGCTTCGATTCGACTTTCGCCTCCTTAATACCGAGACGAGTCGGGCAGATCAAGTGAGTCCCTTCCGTGACTGCGACTCGCACCACATCACCGGAGGCTTTCCTGATCCAGTAGGCGTCCTTTTCGATCTTGACAATATGCCCGTTCAGCATGTACTCGGCCCCACTAACCGTCACTTGCGCCTTGTCCTCAAACGACCCCGCACTCACTGTCGCAGCGAAGGCGAGCGCGGCAACGACTCCACTTATGACGCTGATGTAGCGCATAGCTCATCCCTCCTTGCTAAAGATTGTCTTGCCCGATCGACTTTCTCCATTCTTGCTGCCGCCGCTTGCACGTCTAGACTGACCGCCTTACCGACGCGACCGTATACAAATAATAAAGTATGCGGCCGCGTCAGGCAGGTTACGTGCAACAACTGCCTCCGGTATCGCCGCCAGGGTATGTCCCCCATGTCTTCCGCGGACGTTGCTTCAACCGTCACGCGATCTGGTGCACGTCTGCTTGGGAGTAACGTGACAAGTCTGTGCCTTCGGGAAATACTGACGCCGCAAGCGGTTCGTCTGTTCATTCGTGCCCCCTGCCGCGGAGGACTTTATGGATCGCAAAACTAGACCAGCACCTCTGTATCATCGTCAATCGTGTGTGTTGGGCCAATTCCCTTCCTCGATCCCTTCTTCCTTGTTCATGACCGGCGCACTGCCGCTGGCAGTGGTCATACCGCATGTTCAGTGCTGTCTCTACACTGGATACACAGGACGAGTCGTGGAGGAGTACCTCGAAAGAATCCTGGCTCAGTGCCGCATGCCTCGCTCGAAGAACAACCCGCGGTTGATGTCGCCGATGCTCACTATCCCGACAATCGCGCCCTTGTCGACGACGGGGATGCGCCGGAAGTTTTTGAGACCCATGTACGAGGCGGCTCCCAGAATGGGATCGTGTGGTGCTACCGTCAAGGGACTCCGGCTCATGATCTCTTCTACTTTCCCGCCAAGCACCTCAGGGTATCCCGCTTCCATCTCGACAAAATTCAGGCTGTGTACGTCGTCGTGGGCGACTACATTCACGACAACGCACACATCCGGAATAATGGAGTCGCCATGGTACGGATACAGCGGCAGCAAGATATCGCGCAAGCTGACGATTCCGACGAGCTGATTGTCTCCCTCCACAATAGGAATGGACCCACAGCGGCGGTTGATCATTTTCATCACGACAGACCGGACCGTATCGGTCTTCTTGGCCGTCACGAGACCGGTTGACATGACTTCATGGACAAGCATGGCCCCCTCCTTCTCTCAATGCCATAAGAAGTTTTGCCCGTAACCCCTTCTGCGCGCCAACGCCTGCCCGATGCCACGACGACCGGGCCAGATGGCGGGCTTCCGAAGATCGTTCGGCTCGTTCAAGAAAGAAACAACACGGGTGACCACGCACCAAGGTAGGAGATGCCCGTGGATGGCGCGTAGGACGCCGAAGGTCTCTCTATTGTGCGTTGGTAGTGAAGACCCGTCCGAGGGGTGGGGTCAAAGACGACTCGTCAGTGAGGACACGGCTCTATGAAGCCGCTTGTGTTCATCATGCCGGCCCAGCTGCTCCACAATGGTTCATCGGTATGTGTGCTGCCTTACGCGGCAAGACGAGAGCCGATGGAGAGCCGGCTAGCGTGACTGACGAGAAGCCCGCCCGTGACTCGGCGGGCCGTTGTGGCCCGGTGGACTAAGGTCTGCCATTTCTACCTCCTCCTTGGTTCGGAGCAACCTCGGGGATTGTATTGACAGGCGCGCGCTGGGTCGTTCCCCTTCACGTGAAACATTGTGCGTACTGCGTACGATATAAGCCTAACTCCTCTTCAAAGTATGTGTCAACAAGCGTACTTCCAAATTTTCTCAGGCAGGCAGGCTGACCTCGCAGGATTGCGCCGATGCCACGATCTCGACCGCGAACGACCGACGGGTCGCCCTGAAAGTTGAGGTTCTCGGAGTCGCGCCAGAGACCACGGGGGGCTTGTGTCACCCTGTCGCGACTCCGACATACGAGCTTCTACACTAAATATCCACGGCAAGTGTCTCAACGTCGTTGACACGTTCCGGGTCGAGGCGCCTGCGTTTTCTTTCCGGGTGAGTACGGTCGTTGCTTATGGGATGCTCTCAACGGATTCCTGTACGAGTCGTTTGCAAGTGCTCCAATCGACTATGCGTCTGCTTCTCAACCACCAAGGTTTCCACACCATACTTCGGGCCCCGGACCCAACGCACGATCGCAGCAGCCACAAAGATGCTTGGTTGGTTCGGCAAGTTGACGGTTAAGGAACACGTCTGCCCAACCCGCAGCGGCACATCGCCGGAGAGACGCCACCAGTTCACCGAAAGATTCCAGACAATCGGATGGAATCTTGCCCGCCTCTTTGCTCAAGACGAATGGTCAGCTCCAGAGGACCGAGCGCAAATCAAAAACATACAAGTCGCCATCCGTTCGGTGCTGGAAACTCTCAGTCGCGAAGGCGGCATCTACTACGAGGGGGCTTCGATCGGTACAAGATATACGGAACGGAAAGGTGGCAAGCTTCATATCGATTACGATAGCGGCCGCTCGAATTAAACGCGGTGGATATCCTGCTACGTCTTCTCGCTAGAACAAACCTCGATAGGCTCGGGCACTGTAAACGATGCGAGACTATTTTCTGGGTCTTCGCGGATCACAGTGGGTCCTTCTGTGGTCCGATCCTATGTGAACGCCTTGTTTGAGGCGGCGTTCCAGGCGTTCCCCACCGCTTGAAACTGGTGCAGGTTCTGGCGCAGAGTCGCCGCATGAAGAACC
>JANYBU010000389.1 GCA_025360665.1 Nitrospira sp. | reverse complement strand
CACTTGGGCTTTGAACACCGCTGAGTGCGTCCGTCTCGTTCTTTTGGCCATTGTCTGCTCCCTTTCATCGCCCAGTAGGGCCATCAACGGGAGCAGATCCTCCACCTATCGGCGTGTTCAAATTTCCAGGGCCACTTCTCTTTGCCCCTTGTCTCCCCATTAAGGCGGGGTGATTTCTCAAGGGGGAAGAGGTATTCTGCGGCACCAAATGATCACCCCCTACCATACCAAGTATTTTGCCTACGAACTCACAAAGCGGTGTGCCTCAGATAGCATAGAAAAGCTCGCCGCTGCGTTGTCGGATGCTCAGGTTGACCTCAACCCACACCAGGTTGAGGCGGCTTTGTTTGCCTTCCGCAGCCCTTTTTCACGCGGTGCGATTCTCGCCGACGAGGTCGGGCTTGGAAAGACGATTGAAGCTGGGCTGCTGATCTCCCAAAAGTGGGCGGAACGTAAGCGACGACTTTTGGTGATCGTTCCCGCGAACTTGCGCAAACAGTGGAGTCAGGAATTGGCCGACAAATTCCATCTGCCATCAGCGATTCTAGAAAATCGAAGCTTCAATGAGGCAATCCGCGCCGGCAACCTCAATCCTTTCCAGCGAGATGCGGTTGTCCTCTGTTCATACCAATTTGCTCGCACCAAGGAGCCCTACATACGCCAAACTGCTTGGGATTTGGTCGTCATCGACGAGGCCCACCGACTGCGAAATGTCTATAAGTCTTCCAGTAAGATTGCCTCTGCCATCAAGCAGGCCGTTGCGCTATTTCAAAAAGTGCTGCTCACTGCAACGCCGCTACAGAACTCCCTTCTAGAACTCTATGGCTTGGTAAGCATCATCGACGACTTTGCCTTCGGGGACTTGAAGAGCTTCCGAGCCCGGTTCGCACGTCTCGGAAACGATGCCGACTTCGCGGAGCTGAAGGAGCGGCTCAGGCCGCTCTGTAAACGCACGCTGCGCAAGCAGGTGCTGCAGTACGTGAAGTTCACCAACCGCCATGCGCTGGTTCAGGAGTTTGTGCCAACCCAAGAGGAGCAGCGGCTTTACGACTTAGTTTCCGATTATCTCCAGCAGCCCATGCTCTATGCCTTGCCCGCCAGTCAGCGACAGCTAATGACACTCATCCTTCGTAAACTCCTGGCCTCCTCCACATATGCCATTTCCAGCACATTAGATGGCCTCGCGAACAAGCTGGAGGCGGCTGCCACTGCGAGCGAAGCGGTAGACGCGTTGCCAGACGAGTTGGCAGACAATTTGGAAGACCTCGATGAGCTGGCCGACGAGTGGGAGGAAGATGAGAACGGCGCCACACCTGCCGAGCGTGTGAGGCTGACTTCTGAACAGCTGGCTGAGCTTCGGCTGGAGATGGCCAAGCTCAGAGAATTCCATGCGCTAGCCAAGTCCATTATCAAAAACTCAAAGGGTGAGGTGCTCTTAACGGCGCTGCGTCGAGGTTTTGCCGCTGCAGCCGAGGCGCAAAAGAACCAGATGGATGCCACGATTCAGCAGAAGGCGCTCATTTTCACGGAGTCACGGCGAACACAGGAATACCTCCTCCGCGTTCTTGAACAGACAGAGTTTGCGGGCAAGATCCTGTTGTTCAACGGCACGAATAACGATCCCAAATCGAAAGAGATCTATCACCATTGGCTAGAGCAGCATGCAGGCACCGACCGTATCAGCGGCTCGCCCAGCGCGGACATGCGAGCAGCGCTGGTGGACTATTTCCGTGACAAGGCGGCGATCATGATTGCCACCGAGGCCGCTGCGGAGGGCATTAACCTCCAATTCTGCAATCTAGTGGTGAACTACGACCTACCCTGGAACCCCCAGCGAATCGAGCAGCGCATTGGACGCTGCCATCGCTACGGACAAAAGTTCGACGTAGTGGTGGTCAACTTCCTCAATCGGAGCAACGCCGCCGATCTGAGGGTGTATCAGCTCTTGGACCAGAAATTCCGCCTCTTCAATGGAGTATTCGGGGCAAGTGACGAAGTGTTGGGCGCAGTGGAATCTGGCGTGGACTTTGAGAAACGCCTCGCTACTATCTACCAGAAGTGTCGGACTCCAGAACAGATTCAGTTCGAGTTCGACGCACTCCAGCGTGATCTGGAAACTGAAATCGCGGAGAGCCAACGGGACACACGCGAAAAGCTGCTCAACAATTTCGACCAGGACGTGGTGGAGAAAGTGCGCATTCAAAGCCGCGATTATTTAGACCGCTTCGAGGAGCGGCTTTGGTGGCTCACACGGTACCTGCTCGCACCGTATGCACGCTTTGAGGAGCGGGAGTATAGCTTCACGTTGGAGCGAAACCCCTTCCTAGGAGAGACCATCCATCCTGGCCCCTATCGCATGGGCAAGAATGTAGAGGACGCCAACACCTACCGTGTTGGCCATCCCTTGGCACAACGTCTTCTCGCACAAGCCAAGGCGTTGTCAGTCCAGCCCGGTGGCGTCATCTTTCGATATCCGGAGAGTGGCAAAAACATCACAATCCTTGAGCCTCTTAAAGGTAGGAGCGGTTGGCTCAGGTGCGTACATGTTGCTCTCACTGCCCTAGAAACTGAGGACCATCTGATCCTTGCCGGCGTGACCGATAATGGCGAGGTCGTGGGTAGTGCCCAGTGTCGCCGACTCTTTGACCTTCCTGGTGAAGAGAAAGGGGCAGTGTTGTTGCCTGCCGGCATAAAGGCGACACTGGAAGACATGACTGCCCGACAGATACGGGAGTTACTGGACTCCATCTCGACAAAAAATGGGATGTGGTTTGAGACCGAAATGGATAAACTCGACCACTGGGCCGAGGATCGCCGTACCTCACTCAAGGCAGAGCTTGACGAACTCGACGGAACCATCAAGGAAACGAAAAAATCCGCGCGGTTGGCCCCCAACTTGCCGGAGAAGCTTGAGCGCCAGCGCGCGTTGCGTCATCTAGAAGCTAAACGAACCGACGCCTGGAAAGCATTTGACGAAGCCGCCCGCGAGATCGATAGACAGAAAGACGCCCTGTTAGACGAGATCAGTCATCGCCTGCAACAGAAAACGGAAGAGGAAAGCCTTTTCACCTTGCACTGGGAACTGACATGAGAAGCATAGGAGATAACGACAAATGGGGTATGAACAGACAAAGCTCCTTGAACTGGTCGAGCGCGCGGTAAGTCACCGGTGGAGCATTCCAGAATTTCAGCGCGGGTTCGTGTGGAAGCCAACGCAGGTTCGAGACTTGGCGGAGTCTCTCTGGCTGGATTACCCCATAGGGTCCTTGCTGGTGTGGAACAGCGGACACCAAGCTCAAGAGCGAGTTGCCGTCGATGCTCAGCGTCCGAGCCAGTGGTTAGTGGATGGACAGCAACGAACAACGGCTCTGTGTGTCCTGTTCGGCCGCAAACCGTATTGGTGGGCGTCCGCGGATGAATGGAACAAGACCTTAAAAAGATATGACATTCGTTTCGATGTTGATGCGAAGCAGCCGCCATATTTCTGGGTGGCAAATGCCGGTATTCGCAGAGCAAAAGGCAGTCGCTATATACGCTTGTCTGAACTCCTCGTGCTAGACACGCAGAAAGAGCAGGATCAAAGACACCTCACCGACATGGCGCGCGAGATTAAGGCTCAAGGACTGTGCGACGGCATGGACGCGATGGAAGTCTTCACCCGCCTAGACCGTGTGCGCAAGATTCGCGAAAAGGAAATTGTCACTGTGACCGTCGATCACGAACTTGAGGATGTGGTGGAGATTTTCTCTCGTCTGAACAGCCGGGGAACTCGCGTGACGGAAGCAGACATTTATCTTGGTGTTGTCGCAGCCCGAAACCCGAAATGGGTACGAGACACCTTTCTTCCGTATTTACAGACTTTGATGGAAGCTGGCTTTGACCTAAATCCAAATCTCCTGTTTCGAACAATTACAGGTGTCGGAGAGAAAAAGACTCGGTTCAAGGAGATACCTGACACATTTTGGAATCCCGAAAACATTGTTCCGGCATGGGATCGCACAAGGAATGCCTGGAAACGTCTGGTAGCGCGGTTTCGGGAGCATGGGATTTTAAGCAACGATATTATGCCAACCGAGGCTGCGCTGGTCACGATGGTAAGCATCATTGATAAGTTTCATGATGACGCCCAATTTAATAAAGCACTGTATTGGTTCCTGCAGGCGTCACGGTTTGCCCGATATAGCGGTTCTGGAACCACTTCCTTGGACGAGGATTTGCGGGATGTTCAGGCAGCTGCCTCCCTGTCGGAAGCTATCGACAAACTCTTGCGGAGGTTTCGTCATGATGAACCGGTGGATGCGGAAGATTTTCTACGTGACTATGGCGACAGTCGATTTGGTCGATTCATCCTCTATTTGCTGGTGTACAAGAATAAGGCATTAGATTGGGACGAACATTCTCATAGAATCGGCTTCGAGGGCGTAGAAGTGTTAGCGGACTTTCGTCCGCAGTGGCACCACATCTTTCCCACGAAGTACTTGGAGGGGCAGAGCAATAGCGGCCTGGTAGACGCCTTGGCTAATATTGCTGTCATTGGCCCAGCTATCAACATCCGTATCAGCGCAAAAGCGCCAATGGATTACGTCACACGGTATAAGATCACAACGGAGAAGCTGGGACAGCAGTTTATCGATCCGCAATTCACGAGTGTGCCGATCACGGAGTACGACGCCTGGGTCCGACTGCGCGCAGATCGATTGGCCAAGGAAGCCAACACCTTTCTCGCTGAATTAAGGAATGGGTAATGAACCAAGAGCAACCCGAAAAGCTCGATCTGCGCTCTCATGACATCGCTGAAGACAAGCGGCAAGAATTGCTGCGCCTCTTTCCCGAAATCCGCACCGAAGACGGTAGACTCGACTTCGAGCGGCTGAAGCTCGCGCTGGGCGAGATAGTGGACGTGGGCAAGGAACGCTACGGCATGAACTGGCCGGGCAAGGCCGACTGCTTTAAGACGATCCAGATGCCGAGTCTCGCCACGTTACGGCCTTGTCCAGAAGAGAGCGTCAATTTCGAGACGACGGAAAACCTGATCATCGAGGGCGACAACCTCGAAACGCTGAAACTGTTGCAGAAGTCCTACCTGGGCAAGGTCAAGATGATCTACATCGATCCGCCCTACAACACCGGTAACGACTTCATTTACCCAGACAACTACAGCGAATCCTTGCAGACCTATCTGGAATACACTGGCCAAGTGGATGCTGAGGGGAAGAAGTTCAACACGAATGCCGAAACTGACGGCCGGTTTCACTCGAAGTGGCTAAATATGATGTATCCGAGGCTCTATCTGGCCAGAAATCTGTTGAAAGAAGATGGGATACTCTTCATTTCCTGCGATGACAACGAAGTCCATAACCTTCGGGCACTCATGAATGAGGTGTTCGGGGAGGAGAACTTCATTGCCAGCATCATCTGGCAGAAGGTCTACTCGCCAAAAAACTCGGCCCGCCACTTTTCGGAAGATCATGACTACATTGTAGCCTATGCGCGGCACGGGGAGGTTTGGCGGCCAAAGCTGTTGCCACGCACCGAGGAGATGGAAGCTCGCTATGATAACTCGGACAACGACCCGCGTGGGCCGTGGAAACCTGGTGATCTGTCCGCCAGAAACTACTACAGCGAAGGGATGTACTCCATCAATTGCCCGTCTGGTCGGGTAATCGAGGGACCTCCGCCAGGCAACTACTGGCGTGTGTCAAAAGAGAAATTCGAGGAGATGGACCGCGAACACCGAATCTGGTGGGGGAAGGATGGCAACAACGTTCCAGCGATAAAGCGATTCCTTTCCGAGGTGAAGCAGGGGCGCGTACCGCAGACTTTTTGGCCATACTCGGAGGTCGGCCATACGCAGGATGCGAAGAGGCAGTTGATGGAGCATGTGGCTTTCGAGCACACCGACAACGTGCTCGACACGGTAAAGCCTACGGGTCTGATCCGACGGATGCTTCAGATTGCCACGCGCCCAAACGAAGCTGAAATCGTCCTCGACTTCTTTGCTGGCAGTGGTTCCACTGGGCACGCCGTTATTGAACAGAACCTGGAGGACAGCGGCAACCGCCGGTTTGTGTTGGTACAACTTCCGGAGCCACTACCTAAGCCGGAAGCACGACTCAAGACCATTGCGGACATCACCAAGGAGCGTGTCCGCCAAGTCATCACAGAGCGGAACAAAGAAGAGGAAGGTAAGTTGCCTGATGGAGGATTGCAGATGCAGGATCTAGGCTTCAGGGTGTTCAAGCTGGCCGAGTCCAACTTCAACCCCTGGAACGCCGAGGTGCCACACGAAGCCGGGACGCTGGAGAAGCAGCTCGATCTGCACGTAGACCACATCCGCGACGGCAGAACGGCGGACGATCTGCTCTATGAAATTCTGCTCAAGAGCGGCTTCCCGCTCGCCACGTCCGTCGAGAATTTGAAGCTCGGGGGTATAGTGGACCCCAATTTCCGGACAGTAGTTTAAGGTGGTAGCCTGCTGTACAAAGGAGCAGGTCATGCGTGCACGTACGCGCAAGCATTTCAGTGGGGCGTTCAAGGCCAAGGTGGCACTGGAGGCAATCCGAGCGGTC
>JANYBU010000388.1 GCA_025360665.1 Nitrospira sp. | reverse complement strand
ATCATCAGTCTCCTCACTTGCCGGTCTGTGACCATGCGCCCTCCCGTGGTAGAGCGGAGAGCGTACAGGACCGGCGGTTAGGAGGACGGACCCCACAGTTCTAGTTGTCGTTACCCCGCAGTTCTAATTGTCGCTGAACAGCCCTCACCACCTCACACTAGACTCCGGCACACTTCCGCCAATCAATACCACCATCCACCCCACGCCCCGCCTTGCGGTTTCCTCAGGCCCCTCCTAGAATGGGTCCCCATGCCCTTCTCGATTCGCCCCTTCCGTCGCTTCCTCGTGCACTGCTCCGTCTCATACAACGCTGGCCCATTCCAGGGCCAAGGCACCCTGTGGAATCGCTCCTGTACCGGTGGCCTCTTTCCGGCGATCTGCCCATGCGACCAGGGGAGACCCGCTCGCTCACCGTCACACTCCCGAATGAGCAACGCATCGAGATCCCTGAAGCGGTCGTGCGATGGTCGAGAGGACAGGAGTTTGCGGTAGAGAATCTTGCAATTAAGCCGCATACTCACGCACGGCTCCAGCATAATGTGACGCGACTAGTGCAGGAACCAACGGAGAATGTCCTGTGAGTAACCATCGGCCTATGCCGCTCCGATTCCCCATCGCCCTTGTGCTCTCGCTTGTCTGTCTCGTCGTGCCTGCATGGGCGGATTATCAAGCTGGCATGGATGCCAATAACCGTGGAGACTACGCCACAGCCTTGCGTGAGTGGCGACCGCTCGCCGAGCAGGGAGACGCCCGCGCACAGTTCGACCTCGGTTTGCTGTATGAAAACGGAGACGGCGTCCCGCGGGATTACGCGAAAGCACGCCAGTGGTACGAGAAATCCGCCGCTCAGGGGGGAACGAAGGCGCAGTTCTACCTCGGTATGCAGGCTGCCTTCGGCGAGGGCGGACCTCTGGACTTAGTCCAGGCCCACATGTGGTACAGCCTGGCGGCAAGAAACGGCCATGCCGCCGCAACTGTATACCGCAATGAACTCGCCAGACAGATGACACCAGCCCAGATTGCCGAGGCGCACAAACGGGCACGGGAGTGGAAGCCAAAGACACCCTAATTCCCTGGCTCAGTCACGCGGCTCCGATACATCCCGTCTTGCGGTTTGATCGTCCCCCCTCCTACAATACGCCTCCCCGCGAGGCCCCCATGTCCTTCTCGATTCGTCCCTTCTGCCGCGTTCCTATCTGTTGCCCTGTGACCTACCACGCAGGGCCATTCCTCAAGCTGCCTCGGGCCTCCTGGTTGGGTTTCTGGTTACTGATCACGCTCCTGGCACTGAGCAGTAGTCCTGCGCATGCGGAATGGATGTCGCTTGGTGAAAGCGAGTCAGGAACGACTGTACATGCGGATCCAGCCACCATGGGCCGCGAAGGGGACCTGGTGAAGATGTGGGTACTGTTCGACTTCAAGACAATACAAACCAAGGCGGGTGTCTCATATTTGTCGGCAAAGGCCCACATGGAATATGACTGTACCAAACAGCGCTTTGAGGGGCATGCGGTCCTGTACTTTTCGGGCAATATGGGAAGTGGTACTTTGCTTGATCGCAGCTCAGGCAAAGGCAAGTGGCTACCAGTTTCACCAGGTAGTCTTGACCACGCTCTGTGGAAACTTGCTTGCGGCAAGAAGTAATCGCCCAGCCGCACGCAATCTTCGACGTAGACAAGGTCACGCCATGAGTAACCAACGCCCCACACGCGACAGCATGTCCCTCGAAGAAGCGACTGTCTCCAACATGTGGGGGATTGCGGCGCGGGGATTTGGTTCATCTGGTTTTTCTGGTCTGTCTGGCTTGTTTGGTTCGAGGAACGAGATAGACCAGACAGACCCGCGCACCAGATAGATTGCCTCTGAATCGCCCCTCACACCACACTCCCCCCATCGTCTCCAGAGTGATGGATACGCCTCCGACTTTACAGTAGACTGGCCCGCGCAAGATTGGTGAGACCACCTTGCTCTGCTGCAGGGCTAGGCCGCTGCAACCTTTCTCCTAGCCTTTGCGGACTCAACCCCTCGAAGAGAAGCCATCATGCCGTATGTGAATATTCAGACCACCAAGGGCGCAACGAGATCACAGAAGGCTCAACTCGTGAGAGAGGTGACGGATTCGCTTGTCCGCATACTCAGAAAGAAGCCGGAGCACACTCACGTCGTGATTCAAGAAATTGCGGATGAGGATTGGGGATTCTCGGGGTTATTGACGGACGACTGGAAAAAGAAGAAGGCCCGTTAGCCAACAAGGACAACCTAGCAGAGAAAAGGTGCCCGAACCCATTTCGCGGCGCACGGTACAAACCAGAACGTATTAGTCTATGCATCTCTCAATTGTCATTCCAGCGTTTAATGAAGCGCGTCTGATTGCACGCTGTCTGCAGTCCATTGCTGCTTCACTCGCCGCAAATTCCACGCCAGGTTTTACATCGGAAATTATTGTGGTCGACAATAATTCCACCGACAACACGGCCAATCTGGCAAGGCAAGCAGGTGCGCAGGTCGTTTTTGAGCCCATCAATCAAATCGGGCGGGCACGCAATGCCGGCGCAGCTGAGGCGACAGGAGATTGGTTGCTGTTTGTGGATGCTGACAGTGTGTTAAATCCAGGATTGCTTGCTGATATCTTGCGGTTGATTGAAGACGGGAAGAGCGTGGGTTGTGGCAGCACACTACACATGCAAGGATTGCCATGGTGGGCGAACTGGGCATTGCAACTGTGGACGGGCATGTCGATTCTGTTTCGCTGGGCGCCGGGTGCGCTGGTCGTGTGTCGTAGCGATGCGTTTCGTGATGTCGGTGGTTTCAACCAGGAACTCTACGCTGCTGACGAAATAAGCTTAAGTGAGCATCTCAAGCAGTGGGGGCGACAACGCGGCCTTCAATTCAGGATCTTGACACAGCATCCGCTGGAGACGTCATCGCGCAAGGTGACACTCTACTCCGGGAGAGAGATTGCCGGTCAGATCCTGCGAGTCATTCTCCATCCACGTCGGACATTGCAAGACAAGAAGCAGTTATCGATTTGGTATGATGGGAGGCGTTGAATCAACGCCTTATCCAGGGATAACAAAAATGGGACAGCAACTGTCTTGACTGTCCAGCACGCAGGCCACAACTGACGGACCAGAGATCCCGGCCTCCCAATTCTGTGTCCCATCCTTGCGATGCGGGCTCAATGGCCCACGCAACTGTTCGGGCTTGTTCAGAACGTAGACGTGACGACCCGCGTGGGCGCACGGTGGCCAAGATATCGGACACCGATGCGATCTGGGCCTGCCACTCTGGTGAGCCAATCGCATGTGAGGAGCGGCACGCGCCGGCTATCGTCCGCTCGCTGACGACGAATCCCTACTCCTCATAATTCTCGACGATCTGCGGCGGGCGAACTTGTGCTTCGTCCGGATCAAGCCCAACGTCGCGAAGGGCACGTCGCTGGCGCAAGAGGTCCCAACACTGATCCAGTTCGACCTGGACTTTCGCAAGCCGTTTACGATCGGCTTTGGGGTGTGCCCTTTGCTCGTGCAAACGGTGTTCCTCTGCGACAAGGTGCTGAATATGATTGAGGACTGGCTGATCTTCGACTTGATTTTCCACGAGAGCCTCCTCCCACGCGGATGTGATCGGAACGGTCATGTTTTGATGTTACGCCCACCCGAAACTGCGGTCAACCGATGCTCTGACTAACATGATGACCCCGGCGTAGATTGCCAGAAGAAAGAGAATGTGCCCGGTACCATGTCGCGGCACATAGCGGGGATCTGGTTCATCTGGTCTTTCTGGTCTATCTTGTTTGTGTAGTTCGACGAACGCGAGAGACCAGACAGATCCACGCACCAAATAGACCGCCTCTGAATCCCCTGTCCCTCACGCAAGGCTCCGAGACCCAATACGCTTCCCTGCTAGGCCTCCATCTCGGTATCGAATCGTGACGACCGCCGCTCCGGGCGCCATGCTCCGTCTTCTACAACGTGGGTCCGTTCCAAGGCCAAGGCACTGTCTGAAAGCTTTCATGTGCCGACTGTCGACTCTCTGGTAATTTGCCCATGCGACCAGGAAAAACTCTCGCGCGCGCCGTCACACTCCTACATAAGCCATGTATCCAGATGCCTCACACGATGATGCGATGGTCGAGAGAGCAGGGGGCGTATGCCCCCTGCTCCCCCACATGATCACATCACTCAAATCACCGAAGCCTCAATACGCAGACTCTTGCATCGGACCGCGCACGCACCAGGCACGGATGGTGTCGGTCTTACCGTTGGTGACCGCGAAGCCATCGACGAAGCTCACGACCCACGCGGTGGCCGGATTGCCTGCGCCCGACGACGCCGACCAATAGTCGGCCGACTGGACTCCGGTAAAGACGCTGGCTGGTACATGGGGCCCCGGCAACGAAGGATCCTGCAAGCTCTTTAACTCCACCACCGAGGGCAGCCGCCAGCCCACCGTGGCCCCGACCGTCCTATTGATACAATACCCGGTTGCTGTGACCCACGTGCGTTTAGCGGCATCCGGCGCCTGCTCCCAGACGAGCCCGGTATTCTTGTCCAGCACCGCGCCGGTGAAGGCCGTGACAAAGCGCGACGCTGACGGATTGAGGGTGTCCCACCGCAGCGTGTGATTGTCCAGGCTGCTCGCCGGCGGCGCGGCGGATGTTACGCCGAGGCCCCCCGCCGTGATTATGAACCCGCCGACCAACACGACCGCTCCCATGCCACGGATCCATTTGGTTCTGCTCCAGCCCATACGGCCCCTCCTTGTGTTGATGGTTGATGCACTAACTGCACACGCCATGGCCCCTGGCTTGTGCTACGCAGGCGAGGAGCGTGTCCCCTCTTGTCTCTTGCGTTCCCTTTCTATTTCTCTGCCGCCTGCGCCCAATCCTACTCGGCTTATTGCAGTGCCCGCGCACGCACACGCTCATCCTGATCGCTGCGGACGAGCATCAGCGGATCAACTGTGCCGGTACGTCCCTGCTGCACCCTGCAATCTAAAAAATGATTTGGGATCAGGCATGCGCATTGACTGATGCGCGCCGCAGGGGAAATAGTGAAACCATGTCGCGGCGCATGGCGGGGATCTGGTTCATCTGGCTTCTTTGGTTTGGTTTATTTGGTTTGTCTTGTTCACGGAGCAAAAGGAAGCTCCCCGCAGCAAGCTGCGGGGTATTTGGCGAAGGAGAATAAACTAGAACAACTAAACAAACAAGAACAACCAGCCAGTCCCCTTGCGCTCTTGCCATCGGCCATACGCTATTTGGTCTTCTTCTACCCTCTCCCCTCACTCAATGCTCCCACAAGACAGCAGTCGTCGTTTGCTGCACGACGAAGAATTGGACCAGGCTGATCCTGAAAAATAGGATACCCCAGCTCCCTCATCCACACATCGTGTCCGGAGTGTTGGATACATACGCATCTGCGGTAGACCTACCCGCAATAGATGGCTGAGGCGCCTTGCTATGTTGGAGGAGGTAGCCACAGCAGGCGATGAGTGAGCCGCTACAAAAAATACACCATGCTAGAACTCAGACCAACCTGATCAATGCCGCGTTTGAATAGAGTGCCGAGTAACAAGAAAAAATGAAGGGAGTGCTTATTTGTGGCACCCCTCGTATTCAGAGAGTGGCTTAGCGCTGAGACGGAGCGGGCACCTGGATCGAGTCCAAATAGTTACAGTCACCGGGCTGACCCCCTGATGGCTGCTTCCCGTAATGGACATCATAGGCAGAAACCGTCGGATCTTGGACTGCGCCCCACGCCAAGGATACAGCTCCGGAAGGAGGCGTTTCAGTCCACACTTCAGAAGTGGCCCTGGAAATTTGAACACGCCGATAGGTGGAGGATCTGCTCCCGTTGATGGCCCTACTGGGCGATGAAAGGGAGCAGACAATGGCCAAAAGAACGAGACGGACGCACTCAGCGGTGTTCAAAGCCCAAGTG